>NZ_JCAFRT010000006.1:0-214783 GCF_059368495.1 Stenotrophomonas sp. YJH_SMC_91
GCCCTCGGCTCACCCGCTACAACGGCAAGCCGGTGGACCCGCAGCAATACCTGCCGGCACGCTGATCGTCGATTCGCCATCTGGGCGGATCCCCGGCCCGGCGCAGCGCGCCGGGCGTTCGCCAACGGTGCGGCCCATGGGCCGCAAACACCGCCGGCTCACCCGCTACAACGGCAAGCCGGTGGACCCGCAGCAGTACCTGTCGGCGCGTTGAGGCCGTGGGATCGGGTGGCGCCGGGCAATGCTCGGCGTTCCCGACCTGTAGCGTCGAGCCATGCTCGACTCGCTGTACGCTGGCTGCCGTGGGTGGCCATTTGCGACCTTGAGTGGCACATCTCAAGCTTCCCGGCGAGCCAGGGAAGCGGCATGCTTCAACGGCCCCCCAATCCGGTGCCGCATGTCTCGCCCAACAGCCCTTTTCGTGCTGCTCATCGTCGCGCCATTGGTGGCCGCCGCCAGCAGCGATCCACGTGACGTGGTCACCCGCCTCTACGACGCCATCCAGGCACCGACGTCGAACGAAACGACCGTTTCCCCGCTGCTGGGTGAGGCCCTCCGCTCAGCCATCGCTGGGCAGCGTGCATATGAACAGGCCTGCACCGCACTGGCGGCGCCTGATGAAAAGCCGCACATGCTGGACCAGAGCCCGTATCTGCTGGCGCCGGATCGACCGGAAACGATATCCGTGGGAATGCCCGGATCGAGCGGTGACGCCACTTGGATCCATGTCGACATGGCCGTGGGCGACTATCGCTGGACCGACCAGGTCCTGCTGCAGCGGCAGGGCCGGGACTGGAAGGTCATGGATATACGCTGGGGGCAGGGCGGCAACCTGATTGGCCGGCTCAAGGCGTTCTCGGCATTCCGCTGCACACCTTCGGGCAGCTAGCCGGGAGCCACCCGGCGACTCGACCTCAGCCTTCCAGAATGAAGGCGGCGGCGACCTTGCGGCCTTCGCCGGCCAGGATATTGAAGGTGCGCGCGGCGGCTGGATTGTTCATCACTTCCAGGCCGATGCCGCGTGACAGGCAGGCGGCCATCACTACCGCCGGCGGGAAGACCTGACGGTCACCCGTGCCGAGCACGATCAGCGCCGGATTCAGCGCCAGGATCGGCTCCAGGTCAGCCAGCTGCAGCGCAGTGGCGCTCACCACCGGCCATTGCGTGACCAGCTGGTCCGGGGTCAGGAAGAAACTGCTGCCCAGCGCCTGGTCATTCACCTTGGCCGAGCGGCCATCGGCGGCACGGAGGCTATAGGCGTAATCCGGCGGTTCGTGGTTCAGCTGCATGGCAGTAGGGCGATCAGCCGCGCGGCAGCACGATCTGGCGCTGTTCCTTGCTCGGGCGGTACAGCACGGCGACGTGACCGATGCGCTGCACCAGCGCGCTTTCGGTGGCTTCGACGATCTCGCCGATCATCACGTCACGGGCGTCGCGGTCTTCGGCAGCGACCTTCACCTTGACCAGCTCGTGGCGCTCCAGCACTTCGTTCAGCTCAGCGATGAAGGCCGGGGTCACACCCTTGCCGCCGGTCTGCAGCAGGGCCTTCAGGTCGTGGGCTTGGCCGCGCAGGAAACGGGTCTGGGAGGCGGTCAGGGCGATGGACATGCAGGAAAACACGGTTGAATGGGGCGATCAGGGTATCATGAGGACCCCATCAGCCCCTATTTTCAATGGCTACCCGCAGCAAAAGCAGCCAGCGCTGGCTCAAGGAACACTTCTCCGACCCCTTCGTGAAGAAGGCCCAGGCCGAAGGCATGCGCTCGCGCGCCGCCTACAAGCTCGAAGAGCTGCTGGAACGTGACCGGTTGCTGAAGCCGCACATGGTGGTGGTCGACCTCGGTGCCGCCCCGGGCGGCTGGTCTCAGCAGGTGCGGAGACAGATCGGCGACACCGGTCGCGTGCTGGCGCTGGACATCCTGGACATGCCGCCGCTGGCCGGCGTGGAGTTCCTTCATGGTGACTTCAGGGAAGAAGCCGTCCTATCGCAGTTTGAAGCCATGCTCGGGGATCAGCCGGTAGACCTTGTGCTGTCGGACATGGCCCCCAATAAGAGTGGTGTAGGCGCGGTCGACCAGCCGCGGATGATGCACCTGGCGGAGCTGGCCCTGGATTTTGCCGACAACCACCTGAAGACCGGTGGGGCGTTCCTGATCAAGCTGTTCCAGGGTGAAGGCTTTGACGACTACGTGCGCGACATGCGCCGCCGGTACGACAAGGTCTCCATCCGCAAGCCGGAAGCGTCGCGCAAGCGCTCTCCCGAGGTGTATGCCTTGGGTCAGGGAAAACGCGCCCACATGAAGTAAGCTCGCAACGTACGCAAGTTCGACCCCAACGCAACGCCAGCACTGAGAGGAACACCGGAGCCAATGAGGATGAACGACTTGACCAAGAACCTCCTGCTATGGGTGGTCGTCGCCGTCGTGCTGATGGTGGTCTTCCAGAGCTTCTCGCCGAAGTCCTCCGGGGCCGGCGCGCAGGGCGCGTCGTACTCGCAGTTCCTGGACCAGGTGGACAGCGGCAACGTGCAGAAGGTCGCCTTTGGCGGCGACATGCGCGGCGGCACCAGCCAGCTGACCTACACCACCCGCGGTGGGCAGTCGTCCACCATCACCGCGCCGTTCGATCGTGACCTGATCAACGTGCTGCGTACCAAGAACGTGGAGATCGTGCAGGAGGAGCCGTCCAGCGGCATTTCCCTCGGCGCGATCCTGATGAATTTCCTGCCGGTCATCCTGATCATCGGCTTCTGGTTGTTCATCATGCGCCAGATGCAGGGCGGTGGCGGCGGTGCCAAGGGCGCGATGTCCTTCGGCAAGTCGCGCGCCAAGCTGCAGGGCGAAGACCAGATCAAGGTCACCTTCGCCGACGTCGCCGGCTGCGACGAGGCCAAGGAAGAAGTGGGCGAACTGGTCGACTTCCTGCGCGACCCGTCCAAGTTCACCAAGCTGGGCGGCAAGATTCCGCGCGGCGTGCTGATGGTGGGCCCGCCGGGTACCGGCAAGACGCTTCTGGCCAAGGCCATCGCCGGCGAAGCCAAGGTGCCGTTCTTCTCGATCTCCGGTTCGGACTTCGTGGAAATGTTCGTCGGCGTCGGCGCCAGCCGCGTGCGTGACATGTTCGAGCAGGCCAAGAAGCACGCGCCGTGCATCATCTTCATCGACGAAATCGACGCCGTCGGCCGCCACCGTGGCGCCGGCCTGGGCGGCGGTCACGACGAGCGCGAGCAGACCCTGAACCAGCTGCTGGTCGAGATGGACGGTTTCGAGGGTGGCGAAGGCGTGATCGTGATCGCCGCGACCAACCGTCCGGACGTGCTGGACCCGGCGCTGCTGCGCCCGGGCCGTTTCGACCGCCAGGTCGTGGTCGGCCTGCCGGACGTGAAGGGCCGCGAGCACATCCTCAAGGTCCACATGCGCAAGCTGCCGCTGGCTGACGACGTCGAGCCGATGGTGATCGCGCGTGGTACCCCGGGCTTCTCCGGTGCGGACCTGGCCAACCTCTGCAACGAGGCGGCCCTGTTCGCCGCGCGCGGCAACGAGAAGGAAGTCCGCATGGACCACTTCGACCGTGCACGCGACAAGATCCTGATGGGTGCCGAGCGCCGCTCGATGGCCATGAGCGAGGACGAGAAGACCCTGACCGCGTACCACGAGGCCGGCCACGCCATCGTCGGCCGCCTGGTGCCCGAGCACGACCCGGTCTACAAGGTCACCATCATTCCGCGCGGCCGCGCGCTGGGTGTGACCATGTACCTGCCGGAAGGCGACAAGTACTCGATGAACCGCGTGGCGATCCAGTCGCAGCTGTGCTCGCTGTACGGCGGCCGCGTCGCTGAAGAGCTGATCTTCGGCGAGGACAAGGTCACCACCGGCGCCTCCAACGACATCGAGCGTGCCACCAAGATGGCCCGCAACATGGTCACCAAGTGGGGCCTGTCCGAGCAGCTCGGCCCGATCGCCTATGGCGAAGAGGACGACGAGGTGTTCCTGGGCCGTTCGGTCACCCAGCACAAGAGCGTGTCCAACGACAC
Source organism: Stenotrophomonas sp. YJH_SMC_91 (assembly GCF_059368495.1). Lineage (NCBI taxonomy): Bacteria > Pseudomonadati > Pseudomonadota > Gammaproteobacteria > Lysobacterales > Lysobacteraceae > Stenotrophomonas > Stenotrophomonas sp. YJH_SMC_91. Next base: position 4,034 of record NZ_JCAFRT010000006.1, read on the forward strand.
GGCGCGCCGGATCGACGAGGAAGTGCGCAACATCCTCGACAAGGCCTACGCCCGCACGACCCAGCTGCTGACCGAGAACATCGACAAGCTGCACGCGATGTCGCAGCTGCTGCTGCAGTACGAGACCATCGACGCGCCGCAGATCGACGCGATCATGGAAGGCCGCGATCCGCCGCCGCCGGCGGGCTGGAGCAAGTCGAACAAGGATGGCGGCAACGACAAGGGCGGCGACGCCCGTCCGCTGCCGCCGATCGCAGGCCCGGCCGAATCGCACTGACGGCCCGCTGCAGGTGACACCAGACGAGGCCGGGGCAACCCGGCTTCGTCGTTTCCGGGCCACTGGCCCATCCCGAAGAACCGATCTGACGCTGGAGCCCGCATGTCCGCCCCGAAACCCGAACCGATTTCCCACACTGCCGAAATGGTGATCGCCACCGTGGTCGGCGTGGGCGTGGGCCTGGGGGCCGACAACCTGCTGCTGGGCTGCGTGGTGGGTATCGGGGTCGGCATCGTGCTGAGCATCGCCAAGACCCTGTACGTGGACCGCAAGCGCCGCCGCCGTTGAGGGGGTGTCGGCAGGGCTGCGCCCTGCACCCGTGGTAGTGCCGGCCGCTGGCCGGCAACCTCAACAGCAACAGCAACAGCGGGCTTTCCGTAGGATGGCGGGGCGGTGTCGGAGTGCGGGGGCGCTGCAAGTACGTCCCTGTAAGCTTGGCAGCCGCATCCATGCGGCTGACACCCCGCCCTCCGACACCGCCCCACCTCTGACAGATTCCTGCTGCTGTTGGTAGGTGTCGACCTTGGTCGACACGGTAGATCCACGCCATGCGTGGATGCATTTCGATTCCAATTTGAAATATTCGATTCCGATGGAGATTCATCCACGCATGGCGTGGATCTACTGCAGATCGCGGAGATCTGTCGAAGGCGGGGTGGGTCCGGTTGCGGGGGCGTGAGCCGCATGGATGCGGCGACCGAGCCTACATGGACGTATTTACGGCGTCCCCCGCAACTGGACCCACCCCGCCATCCCACAGGAAACCCGCTGTTGCTGTTGCTCTGGCCTCTGCGGGTGCAGGGCGCCGCCCTGCCGAACTAAACTACCCGCCGTTGTCCCTGCAGGATTGCCCATGTTCGATACCTCGCCCCAGCTCGATTGCGCCGGCCGCATCCTGCGCCTCGACCGTGCCCGGGTCATGGGCATCGTCAACGTCACCCCGGACTCGTTCTCCGATGGCGGCGCGCACGACACCACCGAGGCTGCGGTCGCCCATGGCCTGAAGCTGGTCGAGGAGGGCGCGGACCTGCTGGACATCGGCGGCGAATCGACCCGGCCGGGCGCTGCGCCGGTATCGGTGGAGGAGGAACTGCGCCGGGTGATTCCGGTGATCGAGCAGCTGGCCGCACGCACCCGGGTGCCGATCAGCATCGACACCTTCAAGCCGGAAGTGATGCGCGCGGCCGTGGCGGCTGGCGCTGGCATGATCAATGACATCTACGGACTGCGTCAGGAAGGGGCGCTGGACGCCGCCGCTGCAACCGGCGTGCCGGTGGTGCTGATGCACATGCAGGGCGAGCCAGGCCACATGCAGGCCGATCCACATTACGACGACGTGGTCGCCGAGGTGCACGGCTTCCTGGTCCAGCGCCTGTTCGCTGCCGAGATGGCGGGCTTTGCGAAGAAGAACCTGTTGATCGATCTCGGTTTCGGTTTCGGCAAAACCACCGCCCACAACATGACCCTGCTGGCACGCTCCGAGCGGTTCCTGGAGCTGGGCGTGCCGATGCTGGCTGGCCTGTCGCGCAAGCGCAGCCTGGGCGAACTGACCGGTCGCGACACGCCGTCCGAGCGCGTGGCCGCCTCGGTGGCCGCGCACCTGATCGCGGTGCAGCGTGGCGCACGCATCGTGCGCGTGCATGACGTGGCCGCCACCGTTGATGCATTGAAGATCTGGCAGGCAGTCGAGGCCGTGCCAACGCCGCGCGCCGACGCCACGCCGACGATCCGCTGGCCGGACGAAGACTGATGGGCATCGACCGGCGGCCACTGGCGATCGCCGTGATGGGGCCGACCGCCAGTGGCAAGACCGCCACCGCGATCGCCCTGGCGAAGCAGCTGGATGGCGAGATCGTCAGCGTCGATTCGGCGCTGGTGTACCGCTACCTGGATATCGGTTCGGCCAAGCCGGATGCGGCCGAGCGGGCGCAGGCGCCGCACCATCTGCTGGACCTGCGCGATCCGTGGCAGACCTATTCGGCGGCCGAGTTCGCCGCCGATGCCGGCCGCGTCGTGGCCGACATCGTGGCACGCGGCAAAACGCCGATCCTGGCAGGTGGCACGGGGCTGTACTTCCGGGCCCTGCTGCAGGGCCTGTCGCCGATGCCGGAGGCCGACCCGGTGATGCGCGAAGCACTCAGCACCGAGGCGGCCGAGCGGGGCTGGGCGGCACTGCACGCAGAACTGGCCAAGGTCGATCCAGCCGCAGCCGCACGTATCCATGCCACCGACCCGCAACGCATCCAGCGGGCGCTGGAGGTCTATCGCCTCACCGGCACGCCGATCAGTGAATGGCAGCGCCGGCCGGGCGTCGCGCCATTGCCGGTGCGCACCCTCAAGCTGATCCTCGCCCCGCGTGACCGCGCGGTACTGCACCAGCGCATCGAGGCGCGCTTCGACGCCATGCTGGCGCAGGGCTTCCTGGACGAGGTGCGGGCACTGCGTGCAATGCCGGAAATGGCCGCCGTGACGGCGCCGCTGGACCTGCCGGCGGTGCGCGCGGTTGGCTATCGCCAGGCCTGGGAATACCTGGACGGGGAGGGTGATGCCGCCCGTTTCCGTGACAAGGCAATCTTCGCCACCCGGCAGCTGGCCAAGCGCCAGCTGACCTGGCTGCGCGGCGAGCTTGATGCGCGCTGGTTCGACCCCCATGTCGATGGGGAGCGCCTGGCCGGCGCGGTGTCGACCTTCGTCGCACGCTGAACCCCCGCCAGCCGTGTAACATCATCGGTCGGCGGGCGGCTCGGGGGCCGTGGCAACCGTCGGCAACCCAATAAGAACAATAATCAGGAGTGTGCAATGTCCAAGGGGCAATCGCTGCAGGATCCTTTCTTGAACGCACTGCGGCGCGAACGCGTGCCGGTTTCGGTGTACCTGGTCAACGGCATCAAGCTGCAGGGCACGATCGAGTCGTTCGACCAGTTCGTGGTCCTGCTGCGCAACACGGTCAGTCAGATGGTCTACAAGCACGCCATTTCCACGGTCGTTCCGGCACGCAACGTGAAGGTCGGTCCGGGCGGTGGTTACGTGCAGTCGGGTGAAGGTGGTCAGGCAGGTGATGAAGCAGACGAGTAATACCGGAGCGGTGAATGTTTGACCGCTCGAAAAAGGGCGAACACGCCCTGTTGATCCAGCCCCATTTCGGCAAGCTGGAAGACGATGTGCTGGAAGAATTCGGTGATCTGGCCCGCTCGGCTGGGGCCAGCATCGCCGCGACGATCACTGCGCGCCTGGACCGACCGAATCCGTCGACCCTGATCGGCAGCGGCAAGCTGGACGAGATCAAGGCTGCGGCCGACGCCAGCGGTGCCGACCTGATCCTGGTCAACCATGCGTTGAGCCCGGGCCAGGAGCGCAACCTGGAACGGTTCCTGGAGCGCCGGGTGATCGACCGTACCGGCCTGATCCTGGATATTTTCGCCCAGCGTGCGCACAGCCACGAGGGCAAGCTGCAGGTCGAGCTGGCGCAGCTGCGTCACCTGGCCACGCGGCTGGTGCGCGGCTGGACCCACCTGGAGCGCCAGCGCGGCGGTTCGATCGGCCTGCGCGGCCCGGGTGAAACCCAGCTGGAAACCGACCGCCGCCTGTTGCAGAAGCGCGTGGAGCAGCTGCAGAAACGCCTGGAAAAGGTCGAAGTGCAGCGCACCCAGATGCGCCGTGCGCGTGTGCGCAGCGAGCTGCCGCGCGTGGCCCTGGTGGGCTACACCAACGCAGGCAAGTCGACCCTGTTCAACGCCATGACCGGCGCCGAGGCTTATGCCGCCGACCAGCTGTTCGCGACGCTGGACCCAACCGTGCGCCGCATTGCGGTGCCGGGGGGCAACGTGGTGCTGGCCGACACCGTCGGTTTCGTACGCGACCTGCCACATGACCTGGTTGCGGCGTTCCGCTCGACCCTGTCCGAGGCGCGCGAGGCCGATTTCCTGCTGCACGTGGTCGACGCTGCCGATCCGCACCGCGAAGAGCGCATCGCCCAGGTCGACGAGGTGCTGACCGCGGTCGGTGCCGGCGACCTGCCGCAGCTGCTGGTGTTCAACAAGATCGACCGCATCGACGGTGCCGACGTCCGCCACGACGGCCAGGACGGTATCCCGGATGAGTCGCGTCGCGAGCGGGTGTGGATCTCCGCGCGTGACGGGCAGGGCCTGGAGCTGTTGCAGGCGGTACTGGGCAAGCGCCTGGGCCTGCAGCATGTCACCGGCGAACTGCGCCTGCCGCCGGATGCCGGCCGCCTGCGCGCGCGCCTGCACCAGCTGGAAGTGATCCGCAGCGAGCAGGCCGATGAAGACGGCTGGCTGCTGCAGGTCGACCTGCCGATCGCCGAAGCCGAAAAGCTGGCTGCCAGTGCCGACGGCGCGCCGATCCGGGCGCTGCTGCCGGAGAAGCTGCCGGAGTGGTGAGGTAGCGGCCAATCCCCGGTAGTGCCGGTCGCTGGCCGGCAGCGACCGTGCTGGAGGGGCGCGACATCCGCCTGTCATCTGCGGTACAACGTGCAGGTTCTTCACCCCACCGTCATGCCGATGTCCATTCCCACCGACGCCGACCTCAACGCCCAGTCCGCCGCGCTCGGGCAGCGCCTGCAGCAGGCTTCGCTGCAGCTGGTGACCGCTGAAAGCTGCAGTGGCGGCTGGATTGCCAAATGCATGACCGACATCGCCGGTTCCTCGGCGTTTTTCGACTGCGGCATGGTGGTCTACAGCTACGAAGCCAAGCAGCGCCTGCTGGGCGTGCGCGCGCAGACCCTGGAGCAGTTCGGCGCGGTCAGCCGCGAAACCGTGCTGGAAATGGTGTCCGGTGCGCTGGTCAATTCGGGTGCCGGCATCGCCGTCGCAGTGACGGGCATCGCCGGTCCCGGCGGTGGCAGCCCGGACAAACCGGTCGGCAGCGTCTGGATTGGCTGGAAGCGCCGGGGCGGCTATGCCCGCGCCGAGCTGTTCCAGTTCGATGGCGACCGCGAAGCCATCCGCCGGCAAACCGTGGCGGCGGCATTGCGCGGTATCGACGCCCAGCTGTGACATGCTGCTCCGGTAATCGTCCGGAGCACGCATGATGTGGGAAACGCTGGGCACGGTCCGTGACCTGGGCCGACTGCAGGAAATCGCCGTCGTCCTGATCCGCTATGGCTTCGGCGACGTGGTGCGGCGCATCGGCCTGGCCAGCACATTGGAGCGGGCAGGGCGCCTTCTGCACTGGAACGAGGAGCGGCAGGAACTGCTGCGGATGACCGCACCGGTGCGCGTGCGCAGCGCGATGCAGGATCTCGGTCCCACTTTCGTCAAGCTCGGGCAGGTGCTGGCGACGCGCGTTGACCTGCTGCCGCCGGAATGGATCGCTGAGCTGTCCGAACTGCAGAACGCGGTACCTGCGCTGCCGTATGCGGACATCCGTGAGCAGCTCGAGGCCGACCTTGGCGCACCGCCTGCAGAGGTGTTCGCGTTCCTCGATGAAACCCCGATGGCTGCCGCCTCGCTGGCGCAGGCCCATCGCGCGCGCCTGCATGATGGTCGCGAGGTGGTGCTGAAGGTGCGGCGCCCCGGCATCCGCGATGTGGTCGAGGCCGACCTGCGTCTGCTGGCCCGCCTGGCCGAGATCGTTGAAGCGCGACTGCCGGACCTGCGTCGTTACCGCCCGGCCGAGGTCGTGCAGCAGTTCACCGTGTCGCTGCGCCGCGAGCTGGATTTCGCTGCCGAATGCCGCAATGCCGAGCGCATCGCGCGCAACTTCAGCGGCCGTGACGACATACTGATTCCGAAGGTGCACTGGCAGTGGACCTGCGAGAGCCTGAACGTGCAGGACTTCGTCGACGGCATTCCTGGCCGAGACCTGGCCGGCGTCGATGCGGCGGGCCTGGACCGGCGCGAGCTGGCATGGCGTGGCGCCGGCATCGTGCTGAAGATGGTGCTGGAGGACGGCAGCTTCCACGCCGACCCGCACCCCGGCAACATCATCTACCTGCGTGACGGCCGCATCGGCGTGATCGATTTCGGCATGGTCGGCGCCTTGTCGGAAGTGCGGCGTTTCCAGGTGGCTCAGCTGCTGCACGGGCTGGTCGAGCAGGACCCGCAGGGCGTGGCCGACGTGCTGCTGGACTGGGCCGGCGGTGTTGAGGTGGACGAGAACCGGCTGCAGCACGACATCAGCCAGTTCGTAGATCAATACCGTGGCGTGCCGCTGAAGGACCTGCGCATCGGCCTGATGCTGGGCGACATCACCCAGCTGCTGCGCAGCTACAGCCTGACCCTGCCGGCTGACCTGGCGCTGATGATCAAGGCGTTCCTGACCCTGGAAGGCATGGGCCGGCAGCTGGACCCGGATTTCGACATGGCCAGTGCCGCGCGCCCGTTCCTGGAGCGGGTGGTGCTGCAGCGCTATGCGCCCAAGGCGCTGCTCAAGCGCGGCCGCCGCAGCCTGCTGGGCCTGGTCGACTTCGCCGGTGAGCTTCCCCGCGACCTGCGCAAGCTGGTGCAGGCGGCGCGCCGGGGACGCCTGCAGTTGAAGGTGGAAACCACGGCGCTGCAGGGCTTCGGCGAACAGGGGAACCGCGCAGCGAACCGGTTGGTGATGGGCATCGTCACTGCTGCGCTGATCATCGGTTCCTCGATCGTGATGCACAGCGTCGGCGGCGTCTCCAGCCGCTGGCTGCTGGCGTTGGGCGTGTGCGGCTTCATCGGCGCCGGCTTCTGCGGCGTGTGGATCCTGTTCTCGATATGGAGAAGCGGTAAACACACGTGAGTGTGTTTACCGCAGCGGTTCCCAACGGGAACCGCGGAATCGCTGCGCGATTCCTGTAGAGCCGACCGCTGGTCGGCTGCCTTTGCTCCTGGTGCCGGGCCATACCCGGCGACGCTTGCCGAGCATGCCTCGGCCCAACAGGCCCGCATCACTCCATGTCGTTTGCGGCACTTGCAGTCCCGGATATTAGTAGTAATACTACTAACCATGGACCTGACCGACACCCAGCAGGCGATCCTGCAGTTGATCGCCGAGCGTATCGAGAGCGAAGGCGCGCCGCCCTCGCAGACTGAAATCGCACGTGCGTTCGGCTTCAAGGGCGTGCGCGCGGCCCAGTACCACCTGGAAGCCCTGGAGCAGGCCGGTGCGATCCGTCGCATCCCGGGCCAGGCCCGCGGCATCCGCCTGGTGCAGGCGCCGCCGGTCGAGAAGCTGGTTGAGCCGGGCCTGCCCGACAGTGTGCTGCGCCTGCCGGTGCTGGGCCGGGTTGCGGCCGGCCTGCCGATCGGCGCCGACATCGGCTCGGACGATTTCGTGGTGCTGGACCGGGTGTTCTTCTCGCCAGCGCCGGACTACCTGCTGAAGGTGCAGGGCGATTCGATGATCGACGAGGGCATCTTCGACGGTGACCTGATCGGCGTGCATCGCACCCGCGACGCCCATTCCGGGCAGATCGTGGTGGCCCGCATCGATGACGAGATCACGGTCAAGCTGCTGAAGATCGCCAAGGATCGCATCCGCCTGCTGCCGCGCAATCCCGATTACAAGCCGATCGAGGTACTGCCGGATCAGGACTTCGCGATCGAGGGCCTCTATTGCGGCCTGCTGCGGCCCAACCGTTGACCCGTTCCATGGCGCATTACCCCGCGGTCTTTTGTGGCGATTCTCTGGTTCCACTGAGGTTGGTACGGATGTCCGATAATTCTTTTCAGACCGCCGGGCAGAATCTCAGCCTGTGCGATACGTCCGACTTAAAGTGAACCCATGGCAAAGAAGACCCCCAAAGACAGCACCTCCAACGACACGACCTCTGCAAGGACCAATCCGATGGACGAGAACAAGAAGCGCGCCCTCGCTGCAGCTCTGGGCCAGATCGAAAAGCAGTTCGGCAAGGGCTCGGTGATGCGCATGGGCGACCGCGTGGTCGAACCCGTCGAAGCCATCCCGACCGGTTCGCTGATGCTCGACATCGCGCTGGGCATTGGTGGTCTGCCGAAGGGCCGTGTCGTTGAGATCTACGGGCCGGAATCCTCCGGCAAGACCACCTTGACCCTGCAGGCCATCGCCGAATGCCAGAAGATGGGCGGTACCGCGGCCTTCATCGACGCCGAGCACGCGCTGGACCCGATCTACGCCGCCAAGCTGGGCGTGAACGTGGACGACCTGCTGCTGTCGCAGCCGGATACCGGTGAGCAGGCGCTGGAAATCGCCGACATGCTGGTCCGTTCGGGTTCGGTCGACATCCTGGTGATCGACTCGGTTGCCGCGCTGACCCCGAAGGCCGAAATCGAAGGCGAGATGGGCGACCAGCTGCCAGGCCTTCAGGCCCGCCTGATGAGCCAGGCGCTGCGCAAGCTGACCGGCAACATCAAGCGCTCCAACACCCTGGTGATCTTCATCAACCAGCTGCGCATGAAGATCGGCGTGATGATGCCGGGCCAGAGCCCGGAAACCACCACGGGTGGCAACGCGCTGAAGTTCTACGCCTCGGTCCGCCTGGACATCCGCCGTATCGGCGCGATCAAGAAGGGTGACGAGATCATCGGTAACCAGACCAAGATCAAGGTCGTCAAGAACAAGCTGGCACCTCCGTTCAAGCAGGTCATCACCGAGATCCTGTATGGCGAAGGCATCAGCCGTGAAGGCGAGCTGATCGACATGGGTGTGGATGCCAAGCTGGTCGAGAAGGCTGGCGCCTGGTACAGCTACGGTGAAGAACGCATTGGCCAGGGCAAGGACAACGCCCGCGGCTACCTGCGCGACAACCCGACTGTCGCCGCCAAGCTCGAGGCCGAGCTGCGCGAGAAATTCCAGCCGGCCGAAGCGGCCCGCGAGGAAGGCGACGACGAAGGCGAAGACGAATAAGGCTTGCTGTGGGGCAGGGTGGCGCCGTCAGTGACGTTGCCCTGTCCCGCAGGTTCGAATCGCCCAGGGATGGGCTGGGCGCCACGGATGGCGCCACCCTTGGAGTACCCATGTCCGACGCCGAAGACATTCCGACCGGCCGCAAGCGCCGGCCGCGTGAGCAGACCCCCGTGCAACGGGCACTGGGCCTGCTGGTCCGCCGCGAGCACTCGCGCAAGGAACTCACCCGCAAGCTGACCGCCCGTGGCATCGAAGACGAAGCCGCGCAGGCCGCTGTCGCCAAGTTGACCGAGGCCGGCTGGCAGGACGACACCCGTTTTGCCGAGAACCTGGTGAGGATGCGCGCCAACACCGGTTATGGGCCGATCCATGTCCGCGCCGAGCTGGGGACCCACGGCCTGGACAGTGCCGCGATTGCCGCAGCGATGGACAGCTACGAAGGCGACTGGCAGGAAAACGCCCGTGATCTGGTCCGCCGACGCTTTGGCGAGGCCGGCCCGCAGGACCTGACACAGCGGCGCAAGGCTGCCGATCTGCTGGCCCGGCGGGGCTTCGACGGCGACAGCATCCGCCGCGCGACCCGCTACGACCCGGATGACTGAGACTGGCGGCGCCGGGCCTGATACCCTTTAGGTTTTCGGCGGTCCCTCGCGACCCTGGCCAACGCGGCCGGTGGTCCGGGTCCGCCGGCCCGCAGACTGCCAGCCCCCAATGAACGCATCCGCCAAATTCACGACTTCCCAGATCCGCAGCGACTTCCTTGAATTCTTCAAGGGCAAAGGCCACACCATCGTGCCGTCGGCGCCGCTGGTGCCGGGCAATGATCCGACCCTGCTGTTCACCAACTCCGGCATGGTGCAGTTCAAGGACGTGTTCCTTGGCGCGGAAAAGCGCAGCTACGTGCGCGCGGCCGACGTCCAGCGCTGCCTGCGCGCGGGCGGCAAGCACAACGACCTCGACCAGGTCGGCTACACCGCGCGCCACCACACTTTCTTCGAAATGCTGGGCAACTGGTCGTTCGGCGACTACTTCAAGAAGGACGCGATCGCCTGGGCCTGGGAACTGCTGACCCAGGTCTGGAAGCTGCCGGCCGAACGCCTGCTGGTCACCGTCTACCAGACCGATGACGAAGCCTACGCGCTGTGGCGCGACATGGTCGGCGTGCCGGAAGAGCGCATCGTGCGCATCGGCGACAACAAGGGCGCACCGTTCGCCTCGGACAACTTCTGGCAGATGGCCGACACCGGCCCGTGCGGCCCGTGCACCGAAATCTTCTACGACCACGGTGACCATATCGCCGGTGGCCCCCCGGGTTCCCCGGATGAAGACGGCGACCGCTTCATCGAAATCTGGAACCTGGTGTTCATGCAGTTCGACCGCCAGCCCGACGGCACCCTGGTGCCACTGCCGGCGCCGTGCGTGGATACCGGCATGGGCCTGGAGCGCCTGGCGGCGATCCTGCAGCACGTGCACACCAACTATGAGATCGACCTGTTCCAGGCCCTGATCCGCAAGGCCTCCGAGCTGACCGGCACCGCCGACCTGGAAAACAAGTCGCTGCGCGTGATCGCCGACCACATCCGTGCCTGTTCGTTCCTGATCGTCGATGGTGTGCTGCCGTCCAACGAAGGCCGCGGTTACGTGCTGCGCCGTATCATCCGCCGCGCACTGCGCCACGGCTGGATGCTGGGCGTGCGCCAGCCGTTCTTCAGCAAGCTGGTGCCGACCCTGGTCGAGCAGATGGGCGAAGCCTATCCGGAACTGCCGGCTGCGGTGGACACCGTCACCCGTGCGCTGCAGGCCGAAGAAGAGCGTTTCGCCGAAACCCTCGACGCCGGCATGAAGATCTTCGAGGACGTCGCGGGCAAGGTCAGGAATGGCGTGATCCCGGGCGTTGACGCCTTCCGCCTGTACGACACCTATGGTTTCCCGCTCGACCTGACCCAGGACATCGCCCGCGAGCGCGACCTGACCGTCGACATTGCCGGCTTCGATGCCGCGATGGAGCAGCAGCGCGAGACCGCGCGCGCGGCAGGCAAGTTCGGTGGTGGCGTGACCCTGCCCGCCGAGCTGGTGGCGACCCTGAGCCCGACCCTGTTCCTGGGCTACGACCGCCTGCAGGCTGACGGCCTGACCGTGCTGGCCCTGCTCAAGGACGGCCGTCCGGTGCAGTCGGCCGATGCCGGTGACGCAGTCATCGTCATCACCAACCAGACCCCGTTCTACGCCGAGTCCGGCGGCCAGGTCGGTGACACCGGCGTACTGACCGGCAACGGCGTGCGCCTGGCGGTGGACGACACCCAGAAGTTCGCCGGCCAGTTCCATGGCCATGTCGGCACCCTGTCCGAAGGCGGCCTGAAGGTCGGCGACGTGCTCTCCGGCCAGGTCGATGGCGAGCGCCGTGGCGCCACCATCCTCAACCACTCGGCCACCCACCTGCTGCACGCCGCCCTGCGCGAAGTGCTGGGCAGCCACGTGCAGCAGAAGGGCTCGCTGGTCGCTCCGGACCGCCTGCGTTTCGACTTCTCGCACTTCCAGCCGATCAGCGCGGAAGAGCTTGCCGTGATCGAGCGCAAGGTCAACCAGCAGGTGCGCGCCAACAACGCCGCCGAAGTACACAACATGGGCATGCAGGAAGCGCTGGACTTCGGCGCGATGGCCCTGTTCGGCGAGAAGTACGGCGAGCACGTGCGCGTGTTGAAGATGGGTGACTACTCCACCGAGCTGTGCGGTGGTACCCACGTCAACCGTACCGGCGACATCGGCCTGTTCAAGATCACCTCCGAGGGCGGCGTCTCCGCGGGCGTGCGCCGCATCGAGGCTGTTACCGGCCAGGGTGCGCTGGATTACGTGGACGCCGAAGAGGCCCGCCTGGCCGAGGCCGCTGAACTGCTCGGTGGCAGCGCTGCCGACGTGGTCGAGAAGATCCGTGCCCTCGGCCAGCGCCAGAAGCAGCTGGAGCGCGAACTGGAGGCCGTGAAGGCCAAGGTCGCCGCCGGTGCCACGGCCGATCTGTCCGGCCAGGCCGTCGAGGTTGCTGGCGTGAAGGTACTGGCTGCCCGCCTGGAGGGCTTCGACGCCAAGGCCCTGCGTGACGCCATGGACCGCCTCAAGCAGCAGCTGGGCGACGCGGTGATCGTGCTGGCCGGCGCCCAGGACGGCAAGGCCGCCCTGGTCGCGGGTGTGAACGGCAGTGCAATGGGCAAGGTCAAGGCCGGGGAACTGTTGTCCCATATCGCCAGTCAGATCGGGGGCAAGGGCGGCGGACGCCCGGACCTCGCCCAGGGTGGTGGCGAGGACGGGCCCGCCCTTGCCACTGCGCTGGCTGCAGTCGTCGAATGGGTCAGCCCCCGCCTGTGATGAACCTGGCCGTCCCCCTCCTTGTAGGAGCGGGACGGCTGACGGTACCATTGCGAATCTTTTCCCTTTGTCGTGGTAGCGCTTCTTGACGGAGCGTCAAGCCGGTGGGGGATACCCTTCCACACGGTTCCATGGAGACTTACAAAAATGTTGATCCTGACTCGCCGCGTCGGCGAAACCCTGATGATCGGAGACTCGGTGAGCGTCACCGTGCTTGGCGTCAAGGGTAACCAGGTGCGTATCGGCATCACCGCGCCGAAGGACGTTGCTGTGCATCGCGAAGAGATCTATCAGCGCATCCAGCGCGGTGACGAAGCCGGTGGCACCGGTAGCGAAAATTCTGCCGAATAACGCTTTACCTTCGCACTCGATTAACGTTATGATTCACGCCCCGCTGAGGTGCAACGCACCAGACGCGGAGAAAACCCCGGAGTGATGCCCGAGTGGCCGAAGGGGCTCCCCTGCTAAGGGAGTATAGGGTCAAAAGCTCTATCGAGGGTTCGAATCCCTCTCACTCCGCCAGATACAAAGAAGCGCCTGCAGATCCTCGATCTGCAGGCGTTTTTCTTTATCCGACACTCGCAGCGTGGAGCTGACTATCCTGGCTGATTGGTGCGGGAGGCAGGCGTTGGCATGGGCGCGGGTGTCGTCGCCGGTGCCGGAGCGGGTGTACCCGGCAGCTGTGGCGGTTCAATGTGGCGAGGTGGAATTTCCCGCCACAGCAACGCAAGCGTGCAGTCGTTGGCACGTTCCCTGCACATTCTTTCGGCCTTCCGCTGCGCGGCGTCCGCCGTCTTCTCACCCAGTGCAAAGCCCAACGCGATCGTGCCGGTCGCTATGGCCGAATAGCCTTCGCTGGTGGTGCTGGCGGACTGACCGCAATTGCGCGATCGCGCTGCGCAGTAGTGCAGCGACTGCTGCATCGCAGTGGTGAGGGAAGACTGGTTCATCGAATAGCCGTAGCGGCCATCCTTGTCGTAGGTGATCGCAGACGCAGCACTTGCGGCTGATGAAACGGACAACAACAGCGCCAGTGAAACCGCATGCTTCCAGTTCATCACGCTCTCCTCTTTTGCCGATGGTGAATCAACCGGCGCGTGTGGCGCAACCACGCAGGGGGGGTGGGGGAGAACGCCTGCAGGCCATTTGCCCGCAGGCGCGTACCGACGCGTTCGATCCTCAGAGCTTCACCGTCACGCCCACCTGGAAACCGCGCCCGGGCAGCGGCGCGATGTACTTCAGCGGCGAGTTGTGCGGCCGTGCTTCTTGATTGAGCAGGTTGCTGCCGTTGACGAACACCTCCATGCCGGCGATGTAGCTGTTGCGTACCGGCAGCTCACGGCTGACCTGCAGGTCGACCAGGTTGAATGCATCCAGCGGCACTTCCTCGCTCACGTTGCGGCCGAGGTACTTCTGCGTGTCGTAGTAGGTGCTGGACAGCTGCGCCTTCCAGCCCTCGCGCTGCCACTGCAGGGTGGCACCGTAGCGGTTGGTCGGCATGTTCGGCAGGTACTCGCCGTCATTGTGGGCACGCAACGAATCGGGGCGGTCGGCCTTGTTCTTCACCAGGTCGGCGAAGGCGGACAGGTTCAACGTGCCGTAGCGGCCCAGGTCCAATGCCTGCGAGGCATCGATCTCGAAGCCCTTCACCGTGGTGTCGGTCTGCTTCCAGTACTTCAGCGGCAGGCGGTTGGCGGTCTGCATGCCCGAGTAACCCAGGTACAGATAGTTCTCGTACTTCATCCGGTACGCGGTGGCCGACAGTTCGAAACCACCAAGGTGGAACAGGCCGGTCAGTTCCAGGTTCTTCGCGCGTTCCGGCTCGAGGTTCTGGTTGCCTTCTTCCTGGGTCATCACCGAATAGTGGGCATTGCTCGCATACAACTCGTTGATCTCCGGTGCGCGCTGCGAGGACGAGTAGCGCACCTTGGCGGCGAACAACGGACCGAGCTCGACATACGATCCCAGGCTGTAGCTGTTGAGCCGGTAGTCGCGGTCCTGCAGTTTCGCGTTGGCGGCATTGCGCGCGGTCTTGAAGCGGCTTGGTTGCAGGTCATGGTCAACCCGCTCGTGGCGCATGCCAGCGTCGAAACTGGCCCAGCCGAAGTCCAGCGTCTCCTTCAGGAACACCGCGTTGCTGCGGGTGTCGACGTCAGGCAGGTAGCGCAGCGAGCCACTGCCGGTGACATCACGCGACTGGTGGCTGAAACCCAGCATGCCGCTGAGCGGACCGACGCGCTGATGGCTGAGCAGCAGATCGGCCTGGGTGCTCTCGAAATCGTAGTCGTTGGCGCGGGTGGCACCCAGCCGCTCGCCCGAGGTGTTGTCCAGCTTGGAAACGCGCAGTTCGGCGCGCTCGAACCACGGCAGCGGATCGCGCAGCAGGGCTTCCAGTGCATAGCGTTCCTGCTTGATCACCACCCCCACCGGCAGCCCGTTGGCATAGTTTGAACCGAACGACAGGTTCTGCATCGAGAACCCCGGCACGCCGTACTCGCTGTCCTTGGCATCGATGCTGATACCCACGTAACCACGGTCGAAAAACAGGGTCGACCCGAGCGCCACCTGCGAATTTCTCGCGTAGCTGTTGCCCAACCGGCGATGGTAATCGGGCGTCACGTCGTTGTTGATCTGCTTCTGCACGTACGAAGGCGTGCCGGGTACGTAGGCCGGGTTGACCGGATTGATGTAGGTGCGGCGCTGCCAGACCGAAGTCGGATTGTTGGTGTAGAAGGAGAAATCGCCGTCGGCCCAGTCCGGGTTTTCGGTCATGAACTGGTCGATGTAGGGCTGCGACGCCTTGTTGTAGATCTGCTGGACGCGCGCTTCTTTCTGGCAGCTGTCGGCGAGGGCCGAGTTGACACCACCGGAGGCCGGGAACAGCCCGCTGTTGCAGACGCCGGCCTTGCTGTTGCCGGGAATATCGTAGTGCGAGATGTGCTGGCGCGAGACCTGCAGGTTGGTTGAGATGTTGCGCTGGTTGTTGAAGTTCATGCGGAAGCCCTGCGCATCGGCGGCGTTGAAGCCCTTGCGCAGGACCAGCTCCATCGACTGGTCCTTGTCTTCCATGCGGCGCGAGATCAGGCCCGAATCGATCTCCACGCTGCCGCCGATCGCATTGCCGCCGTAGCGCACGGTGTCGGAAGACTTGTTGACGGTGACACTGCGTACGAACAGCGGATCGAACGGGATGTTGATGTCGCCGCTGATCGCGTTCATCCCGAGGATGGACTGGCCGTCCTGCAGGATCTGCACGCGGTTGCCGCTGAGGCTGCGGATGACCGGGGCACCCGCGTTCGGCCCGAAAGCACTGTTCTGCACGCCGGAGACGTGTTCGAGCAGGCCGCCCAGGGTGCGGTTCTGCGCCTGTGGGTTGTCGACGGTGACCCGGCTGTCGATACGGGAGGGCTGGCTGGCCTGGACCTGGAGGGTGGGGAGGGTGGGTTCGTCCGCGGCCTGGGCGCTGTGGACGGCGAACAGAAGGGCGGGAGCAAGGAGATGGCGACGCATGGCACGGTCCGTGAAATTGACGTGCAATGTTATAACGTAACTATTCAGGTCAACAAGAGCGGAAACCGCCTCGATTCAATGGGGCAGGGTGCTTTGGCCTCTCGGGATGGGACGGAGTCTCCCTCGTTCAGCGCACCGCCTTGCGCGTGCTGCTGGCGACCGGCACGATCTGGGCACTGCCCCGCAACGCCCCACGCAGAGCTTCCTCATTCAAACGGAGCCCCGTATGAAGCTGTTGTCCGCTGTGTTGTTGTCTGCGCTTTCGCTCTCCGCCGTTCCGGCGCTGGCGGTGGAAGCTTCGCCTTCACCGCTGCTGGGGCGCTGGTCGCTGGATGTCGCGACCTCTGCGCTACCCGAGGCGCAACGTCCGAAACAGGTGGTGCTGGAGTTCAAGGACGCCGGTGCGGGTCGGTGGAGTTCACACGTCGACATCGTCCTGCACGACGGCAAGACCATGAAATCCGACGGCACGTTGGCGCTGGACGGTACGCCGGGGCCCTTGTCCGGCACCTACGGCGCGGACAAGGCCAACCTGAAACTGCCGGCGCCGAATACCCTGGTGATGCAGCTGGTGGACCATGGCACGCCGGCCTCCACCCGCATCTATACCGTGGCGGCGGACCGTACGACGATGACCGAGACCAAGGCGTTCTACGGCCACGACGGTACGCCGATCCTGCAGACCAACCTGTTCAAGCGGATACCGTAGCGGCGCCGCTTGCGCCATGCCCACGGGGAGGGAATCCGCGGGCATGGCACCGGCAGCCTTACACCGAGGCCGGGTCGCGCTTGCCGGTGTCGATGCCGTACTTGTCGATGGCCTCCTGCATCCGCGAGCGCTCGATGCGGCCTTCGTCGGCCAGCGACTTCAGGGCGGCCAGCACGATGAAGTGGCGATCCACTTCGAAGAACGTGCGCAGCGACTCACGCGTGTCGGAACGGCCGAAGCCATCTGTACCGAGTGCGATGAAGCGGCGGTCGTTGATGAAGGGACGGATCTGGTCGCCGACGATCTTCATGTAGTCGGTGGCCACCACCACCGGGCCGTCATGGCCCTGCAGGCACTCCTGCACGTAGGGTACGCGCGGTTCCGCAGCCGGGTGCAGCAGGTTCCAGCGTTCGGCGGCCAGGCCGTCGCGGCGCAGTTCGGTCAGGCTGGTCGCGCTCCACACATCGCTGGCGATGCCGAAGTCCTGCTGCAGCAGTTCTGCCGCGGCTTCCACTTCGCGCAGGATCGAACCGCTGCCCATCAGCTGCACGCGTGGCTGTGAGTCGCTGTCGGCGGCCGCCGGGTGCAGCAGGTAGAGGCCCTTCAGGATGCCGGGCTCGGCGCCTTCGGGCAGTGCCGGCTGCGGGTAGTTCTCGTTGAGCACGGTGATGTAGTAGTAGATGTCTTCCTGGTCGACATACATGCGGCGCAGGCCGTCATGGATGATCACCGCCAGCTCGTAGTTGTAGGTCGGGTCGTAGGACACGCAGCTGGGAATCACCGACGACAGCACGTGGCTGTGGCCGTCATCGTGCTGCAGGCCTTCGCCCATCAGCGTGGTGCGGCCCGACGTGGCACCGAGCAGGAAGCCGCGGGTACGCGCATCGGCAGCGGCCCAGGCCAGGTCTCCGACGCGCTGCAGGCCGAACATCGAATAGAAGATGTAGAACGGGATCGTGGCCAGGCCGTGGTTGCTGTAGGCGGTACCGGCGGCGATCCACGAACAGATCGCACCGGATTCATTGATGCCTTCCTGCAGGATCTGGCCGTCCTTGGCTTCCTTGTAATAGCTCAGCTGGCCGGCGTCCTGCGGGGTGTACAGCTGGCCCAGGTAGGAGTGGATGCCGATCTGGCGGAACAGGCCTTCCATGCCGAAGGTGCGCGATTCATCGGGCACGATCGGAATCACCAGCTTGCCCAGTTCCGGGTCCTTCAGCAGGCTGGTGAGGATGCGCACGAAGCCCATGGTGGTGGACTGACCGCGATCGCCGCTGCCCTGCAGCTGGGTGTTGAAGATCGACAGCGGCGGCAGCGGCAGCGGATCGACCTTGGCCAGGCGCGCCGGCAGCTGCCCGCCCTGGATGCGGCGGCGCTCGGCGAAGTAGACTGCTTCGGCGCTGCCCGGTTCCGGGCGCAGATAGGGCATCTCCTCCAGCTGCTCGTCGCTGACCGGCAGGTTGAAGCGGTCGCGGAAAGCGCGCACCGCATCGGCGCTCATCTTCTTCAGCTGGTGGTTGATGTTCTGGCCTTCGCCGGCTTCGCCCATGCCGAAACCCTTGACCGTCTTGGCCAGGATCACCGTCGGCCGGCCGCTGGTGTTCACCGCCTGCTGGTAGGCGGCGTACACCTTCTGCGGATCGTGGCCACCACGTGCCAGCGCCCAGATGTCGTCGTCGCTCATGTGCGCGACCAGCTCCAGCAGCTCCGGGTAGCGGCCGAAGAAATGCTCGCGCACGTAGGCGCCGCTCTGCGACTTGAAGGTCTGGTAGTCGCCGTCCACGCATTCCATCATGCGCTGGCGCAGCAGGCCGCTGTGGTCGCGGGCCAGCAGGTCGTCCCAGCCACTGCCCCAGATCAGCTTGATCACGTTCCAACCGGCCGCGCGGAAGGTGCCTTCCAGTTCCTGGATGACCTTGGCGTTGCCGCGTACCGGACCGTCCAGGCGCTGCAGGTTGCAGTTGACCACGAACACGATGTTGTCCAGCCGCTCGCGGCCGGCCAGGGAAATTGCCGCCAGCGATTCGGGCTGGTCCATCTCGCCGTCGCCGAGGAAGGCCCAGACCTTGCGGCCCTGGTGTTCTTTCAGGCCGCGGTATTCCAGGTAGCGCATGTAGCGCGCCTGGTAGGCGGCGGTCAGCGGGCCCAACCCCATCGACACGGTGGGGAACTGCCAGAACTCCGGCATCAATCGCGGGTGCGGATACGAGGACAGGCCTTCGCGACCGGCTTCGCGGCGGAAGTTGTCCATCCGTGCTGGATCGATGCGGCCTTCCACGTACGCGCGGCCGTAGATCCCCGGCGCGGAGTGGCCCTGGATGTAGATCATGTCGCCGTCGAAGGTGTCAGTACGGCCACGGAAGAAATGATCGAAGCCCACGTCGTACAGCACAGCCGCCGACTGGTAGGTGGCGATGTGGCCGCCGACGTTGGAGTGCTTGCCCGCACGCAGCACCATCACCATCGCGTTCCAGCGGATCATCGCGTTCAGGCGGCGCTCGATGGCCAGGTCACCCGGGTAGGCCGGCTGGCGCTCGGGCGGGATGGTGTTGACGTAGGCGGTCCAGGCACGGGTATGCAGGTCGCCGTGCTGCCGGGCGTCCAGATCGCTCAGCTGGTCGATCAGGTAGTGCGCGCGCGGCCGGCCGCCGGCCTGCATCACCGCCTCCAGCGATTCACGCCACTCCTGGGTTTCCAGTGGATCGGTATCGAAGGGAATGAGGGCTTGGTTCATGGCTGTCTCCAGAGGGCGCCGGTCGGACGTCTGCCTGGGCGACAACACCGGCAGGGCGCACAGCACTGGAGCGGGGTCGCAACGGCGGGCGCCGTGACGCGAAGGGCGACCGTGGCGGCCACCGAGAAGACAAGCGTAGGCCTGCCCCCCACGCTTCGGTAGGCGGGCGGGGCTTGGGTCTCTGGCAAGCAAGGGTTGGTGCCGCGCGCCGTATCATGGGCCGATGCGCTGGGCGCGGCCGCTGATCAGGCCGGGGACAGCCCCGGCAGGAACACCGGGATGATCGCCACGCCGACGCCCAGCAGGCACCAGGCGACGATGGGCAACCAGCGCGCCAGGCGTTGGGCGGGTTCCGGTGCACGACGACCGCCGATCCACAACAGCAGCGTGAGCACACCCAGCGCATAGGCGAGGACGACGATCACCGGATGCACATGGATGACCCGGCTGGGCGGCCACATCTGCTGCTGGTAGGCGGTGGTGTGGGCGACCAGCAGCAGGAACAGCAGGCTGCTGAGGGTGTTGATGGCGGTGCGTGCGTTGATGGGAGCACTCCTTGTGCGGGCTGCCGGGACATTGCAGGGGCCGCATTCTAGCGGCTGCCTGCCGGTCGTTGAAACGCCACTGTCATCGATGGCGGTCACCCTGCGGGGCTTTCCAGCCTCGGGGTGGTTGGCCGGCCGTGAACAGCGTGAGGATCTGGGAGAAGAGCTACGCGCTGCGGCGCCGGCTGCTGCGTGGCTTCTTCCTGCGTCGCGGTTCGGCCAGCGAGGATGCCGAAGACCTGGCGCAGGAGGTCTACCTGCGCCTGCTGCGCAGCACCGGCGAGGATGCCGATGCGGTCGAGAACCCGGAAGCCTACCTGTTCACCGTGGCGGCCAACCTGGCGCGCGAGCATGCGCGCGCGCGGTCGTCGCTGCCGCCGCTGGAAGACGTCGACCTGCTGGCCGAAGTGCTGAAAAGCGAAGAAGACATCGAAGGTGAATTCGAGCGTGCGCAGCGCTGGAATGATATCCGCAGCACCATCGCACGACTGCCGGCGACCACGCGGCGGGTGATGGAACTGCACTACCGCGACGGGCTGGACTGCCCGCGAATCAGCCAGCAGCTGCAGGTGTCGGTGCACATGGTGCGCAAGCACATCGGCAAGGGGCTGGAGGCCTGCAGGAAGGCGCTGGGCGCCAGGGAGCTCACATGAACCGGACCTCATCGCCCGTGGCCGACGAAACGATCGCCTGCGAGGCCATGACCTGGTTCCTGCGCAATCGCGAGGGACCATTGGATGAGGCCGGGCGCCTCGCGTTCCTGGACTGGATGAAGCGCTCGCCGGAGCACGTGCGCGCCTACATGCACGCCCTTGCGTTGCACCGGCAGGTGGGCGAGGCGCTGCAATCGCCGTTGCCTGACGACGCGGCGGTTCCACCGCGGCAGGTCGCCGCCAAGGTGGTGCCGCTGTTCGGTAGCGTGCACGCGCCGCCGCGCGCTGTGCCGCGTCGCGGTCGTGCGCGCTGGTGGGTGGCGGCTGCCGCAGCCTGTATCACCCTGCTCGGCGTGGGCCTGGTTCCGCAGGTGATGCCCACCGAGCAGCTTTACAGTGCCGGACAGGGTGAACTTCGCGACCTGGTGCTGCCCGACCAGACCCAGGTGCGGCTCAACGCGGACAGCCGCCTGCGGGTACGCATGGGCTGGTTCAGCCGCAAGGTGGAGCTGCTGCAGGGTGAGGCAACGTTCGACATCGCCCGCGACCGCCGTCCGTTCGAGGTGGCGGTGAACGGCCTGGAGATCCGCGACATCGGCACGGTGTTCGATGTATCGCGACGGCTGCAGAGCACGCGCGTCGGCGTGGTCTCCGGCGAGGTGGAGGTATGGAGCCAGGGTGTGGACCCCCGGCGTCTTGCGCAACTGGGCGAAGGCCGGGTGGTGCAGGTCGACGCGCGCAGCCATGCGGTCGAGTCATTGGACCTGCCATTGTCGATGCTGCTGGACTGGCAGCAGCGCAAAGTGTCCTTCCTAGACGAGCGGCTGGACGAGGTGGCCGCTGCCTTCAACCGGCACAACCAGGTGCAGGTACGCGTGCTGGACGAAGGTGCGGCATCGGCACGGTTGTCCGGCAGCCTCGATGCGCATCGCATCGGTGCGCTGGAGGCCTTCCTCGAACGCGACCCGCGCTTCGTGGTGAGGCGCGAAGGCGACACCGTGCGGGTTGGCAGCCGCTGAGGCCCGTGCGGTCGTGGACTGTCAGAAAAAATTCATCGAATCCGCGTTCTCCACTTCGGTGGATGCCGGCTCTTACTTGGGAGAAGCCGCTGCCGATCCGCGCAGGGGCACCTGCTGCCTTCTCTCTTCCAAGGACCCGTGATGCGCAACACGCTCTACCTGTCGATCATCCTCGCCCTGTCCCCCTGCAGCGTGCCGCTGGCCTTCGCCGCCGGTGCCGATGGCCTGGAGGCGCGTGTATCCACGCCGATCGCGGCGCAGCCGTTGGCGCGTGCGCTGGAGCAGCTGTCGCGCGGTTCCGGGGTGCAGTTCCTGTACTCGGCCGGCGGTGATGCCCGCATGGCCGGTGCGGTGCCGCGCGGTGCCACCGTCAGGCAGGCGCTGGACGCGCTGCTGGCCGGTACCGGCCTGGGGTACACCGTGGTGGATGGCAATGTCATCGCCATCGATCCGGCGCCAGCTCGCAACCAACCGAAGCCGGCCGCGCCGAAGCCGCGCGAGGCCGAGGCAATGGTGGCGCCGACCCTGGACACGGTGAAGGTGATTGCCGCACATGAGGTCATCGACCAGAAGAAGTCGTCGCCGGTGATCAAGGATTCGGTGGTGTATGACGAGATGGACAGCTACGGCGACGAGACCCTGGCAGAGAGCCTGATGGCCGCTCCAGGGCTGAGTGCGGTGGAGGATGCCGGCGAGCCACGTTACGTGACCGTGCGCGGCGTGCAGGCCAACCTCAACTACACCACCATCGATGGCATCGCGATTGCCAGCGTGGGGGGCAGTGGCTCCGGCGAGCGCATGAACAACCTGCAGCTGATTCCCAGCGACATCGGCACCCGTACCGACATCTACAAGAGCTTCAGTGCCGAGCAGGCACCGGATGCGATCGGCGGCGTGATCGACATCATCAGCCGCAGTGCCTTCGACCGGTCAGGCAAGTACGTGTTTGCCGATGTGGCAGGCATCTATTCCACCGCCGAGACCAACGTCGAGCGCAGCGCTGGCGGCAACCACGAGACCCTGGGTCACTTCGGCAAGAGCGCCAAGATGGTGTTCTCCAACCAGTTTGGTGTCGACCAGGAGTTCGGCATCGTTGCGGTGGCACGCTACGAGCAGCGTTCGCGCAACAGCGTCAAGCGCTGGGTGGAGTCGAACTACTACTACAACGGCGCTGGCAAATACCTCACCGACGGTACCACGGGTCCGGACCAGGCCAAGGGCTGGAACGGGCTGCGTGCGCCTGGCAACTTCAGCACTGGCACCTATACCAACTTCATCACCAACTTCGGTGGCTCCGCCAAGCTTGAGTGGAAGCCCTCGGATGATCCGTTCTACGCATCGTTGCTGCTGTATTCGTACCGGTTCTACGAGAACTCGACGATGAACAAGACGGATCTGTACGGCAACGCCAAGTTTCCGGTCCGCAACCAGACCGAAGACAGCGGCACCACCCAGATCAACAGCATCTACATCAAGAACCGCCACGACCGCTGGGACCGCAGCAACCGTGGCGCCATCGCCAGCTTCAACTGGGACATGGGTGACCGTTCGCGGCTGACCCTGCGCGGTGGCCATACCGAAGAGACCTTCCACAACAGCCAGGTCTACTGGGGCGTGCGCGCCTATCCAAGCAATCTGTTCGTCGACTACGAGAACGACAGCCACGGATTCCCCAACGCGGTGGCCGTTTCCGATTCCAGCCTGCTGACCAGTTCCGCATTCAAGCTCAATCCGGCGCAGGCCTACGTCTCCCCGCGCGATGCCAAGGAGAGCATCGACAACCTGCGCGCCGACTTCAGCTACAACATCGACGCCGATGCGAGAGGTTTCGGCCTGGCCGCCGGCGCCGAGTACCGCCACCTGAAGATCTGGCAGGACATCGACTTCGACTATTTCAAGAGCAGTGCCACGCTCAACGACTACCTGTATCCGGGTTCGACGCTGCTGGGCAGCGTGCCGGGCTTCCCGCTGATCGACAACCGCAAGTGGAACGAGCAACTGCTGCCGAAACTGGGCAACAACAATGCGGCGTATCCGAATGCCAACTTCACCAGTGACTACAAGTACGTGGAGGACATCACCAATGCCTATGTGTCCGCGCACTACGCCTGGGACCGGCTGCTGCTGATCGGCGGCCTGCGCTACGACCACACCCGCTTCGATGCCTACAGTCCGTTCAGCGATGATGGCGGCACTACCTATACCTCCGCGTTCCGCAACACGAGCGGTGGCTACAACAATCTGCTGCCCTCGTTGAACGCAACCTTCAAGCTCACCGAGGACCAGCGCCTGCGCTTCTCCGCCAGCCGCACGCTGGGCCGGCCGACGCCGAGCAACATCGCCCAGGCCACCAGCACCAGCTGTGGCGATGACGAGGAGGGCAGGGGCTTCTGCAGCATCAAGCAGGGCAATGCCGACCTGCAGCCGCGCCGTTCCACCAACATCGACCTGGCGTGGGACCTGTATTTCAACGGCAACAACGGCCTGGTCTCGGTGGCGCTGTTCGACAAGGTGATCAAGGACGACATCTACACCCTGACCACCTTCGAGGACGTGGGTGATACCCGCTACCGGGTGACCCAGCCGATGAACACCGATGAGTCCAAGCTGCGCGGTGTCGAGTTCGCGGTGGCCAACCGCAACCTGCAGTGGGGCCGCCAGCACTTCGACATGTACTTCAACGCCACGCGGCTGGAAGGCCAGACCAACTACCGCATCAGTGATGGCACCGAGCGCCGCCTGGACCGGCTGCTGTACCAGCCGGACTGGTCGCTCAACGGTTCGGTGATCTGGCGCATGCCGTGGAAGAGCGCGCAGCTGCGCCTGTCCGGCACCTACCGCAGCCGGATGCTGGTCGACTTCGGCGACACCCAGTGGCTGGATTCGTACTACGACCCGTACATGACCTTCAACATGGGCTTCAGCCACAAGGTCAGCAAGCACGTGACGCTGAAGTACGAGGCCAAGAACCTGTTCAACACCCAGCCGACCTACAGCACCGGCCCGAACGGGCGCTTCCGTACCGAGATCGACGACTACGGCCGCTTCTTCTACTTCCACATCATCTACAACTGAGGGCACAGCCGTGGAGACGATCAATCGCAGGCGATTCCTGGCCCTGGCCGGCCTGTCCGCTGCCGGTGCCTGGATGGGCACAGCACACGCGCTGGCCGCGCAGGCCGATGCCACCGCGCTGAACCCGCGCAACCTGCTGGCCAAGCCGCGCTTTGCCAGCACACCCTTCACCCTGGGCGTGGCCTCGGGTGATCCCTCGGCCGATGGCATGGTGCTGTGGACGCGCCTGGCGACCGAACCGCTGGTGTTCGGCGGCGGCATGCCGACCCGGCCGATGCTGGTCGAGTGGCAACTGGCCGCAGACGAAGGCATGCGCAGGGTGGTACGCCAGGGGGCGGCGATGGCGCATCCCGAACTCGGCCACGCCGTGCACGTGGAGCTGGACGGGTTGGCGCCCGGACGGCCCTACTGGTACCGCTTCAGCGTCGGTGGCCACGCCAGTGCGGTTGGTTGCACCCGCACGCTGCCCGCAGCCACGGCCGCGGTGGATCGCGTGCGCTTTGCGGTGGCCGGTTGCCAGCACTACGAAGAAGGCCACTACACTGCGTGGCGGCGCATTGCCGAAGAACCGCTTGATTTCGTCTTCCACTATGGTGACTACATCTACGAAGGCGAAAGCCAGCCGGGTCTGCGGAAGATGAACGGCCAGCCGTTCACCAACCTGCGCAACCACGTCGGCCCGCAGATCTACACGCTGGATGATTACCGCCGCCGCTACGCCCAGTACAAGAGCGATGCCGACCTGCAGGCCGCGCATGCGGCGGCACCGTGGTTCGTCACCTTTGACGACCATGAAGTGGACAACAACTGGGCCGGCGCCGAAGACCAGGATGACACGCCCAGCGAAGTATTCCTGCTGCGCCGCGCACAGGCGTTCCAGGCCTACTACGAGAACATGCCACTGCGCCGTTCGGCATTCCCGCGCGATGGCCACATGCAGATGTACCGACGTGCACGCTACGGCACGCTGATGGACCTGCACCTGCTCGACACCCGCCAGTACCGCAGCAAGCAGGTGAACATGGCCCTGCGTGAGGAGGTGGAATCGCCGGAGCGCAGCATTGTGGGGGCGAAGCAGGAGCGCTGGCTGTTCGACGGCCTGGCCGATGCCGCACCGCGCTGGCACACCATCGCCCACCAGGTGGCGCTGGGGAACTACATGCGCGAGAAGGACGGGGTGGTGCAGTCGTCCGACGACCAGTGGTCGGGCTATCTGGACAGCCGCCGGCGCCTGCTCGACCACATCGAGAAGGTGGGCTTCGGCAACGTGGTGACCGCCTGCGGCGACGCGCATCGCCACTATGCCAGCGATCTGGTGCAGGACCACCGTGACTCGGGCGTGATCTCCAGCGAGTTCCTCGCCACGTCGATCACCTCCGGCGCCGATGGCCAGGGTGTGGACGCGTATGCCAGGAACCAGCTTGCGCACAGCCCCTATCTGAAGGCGACCACCGACAAGCGTGGCTATGTGCTGTGCGATGTCACCCGCGATGCGTGGATCGGCGACATGAAGACGCTGGATACCGTGATGCAGCCGAATGGCGCGGTGCAGAGCTGGAAGCGCTATGCGGTGGAGCACGGCCGGCCGGGGCTGCAGGAGGCCTGAATCTACCGCTCTACAGAGATCCTTCAATCCTGCTCGAACCGCAGTGGTTCGCTGCCCATCGCCGGGTCACTCGTGCCGGGGCGCCCATCCTCGGCGCGACCGGCCAGGCGCAGCATGCTCTCGCCCGCGCCGATCTGCAGGTCATACCAGCCCGCCGTGGGCGTTGCGTCCCACGCCAACGCGGTTTCTGCGTGTGCGGGTAGTACCAGCGCCTGATCGGGCATGTGCCCGGCATAGGCACCAGGCTGCACACGCACCTGCTGCGCGCCGTCACCCAGGTTGCGCAGCCGCAGCCGCAGTTGGCCATCCGTGCGATCAATTGAAGCCTGCAGCGCAGGATCCTTGGCCGCCCCCTGGAAGTGGCGGTGGAAGCCGTTCGGGCCCAGCAGCCACAGGTCATAGCGGCCCTGGGCATCAAGCGGCCAGCGCTCGCGCAGCGCCATGCCCGGGAGCAGCGTGTAGCGGCGCGGCACCGCATCCAGCCGCAGCCGGTCGTAGACATGCAGCACTGCCGCCGCGCCTTCGCAGGATAGCGCCAGATCCACGCCCGAGGCGTCCACCGCAACCATCGATGCCTGCGGCCGATAGGGCAGGGCGCGCGCCGGGCGTATGCCGACTTCCTGCTTCGCTGGTTTCAGCCCCTCCGGCAGCGCCGGCACGGTTCGCCCTGGCAACGCAGCGGCGCGTGCGGCCACCGCGCTCACGTCGGGCAGGCCGCGTACGAACGGGCGGGTATCGCGCTGGGCGAAGTCGAAGGCGTTGCTGAGGTCGCCGCAGACCGCGCGGCGCCACGGCGAGATATCCGGTGCGGGCACGCCAAAGCGGCGTTCGATCAGTCGAATGACCGAGGTGTGGTCGTAGACCTGCGAGTCGACCCAGCCACCCCGACTCCACGGCGAGATCACATACAGCGGCACGCGCGGGCCCAGTCCATACGGGCGGCCGCGCAGTTCGGCGGCATCGTACTTCTCGTCGCCCGGCGCGGGATGGCGGTGGTACTCGCCCTCGGTACTGACCGAGGACGCACCCGCCCAGCCGCCATCCACCGGCGAAGGCGGTGCCGGTGGCGGCATGTGGTCGAAGAAGCCGTCGTTCTCATCGAACATCAGCAGCAGGGCGGTGCGGCTCCAGACTTCCGGATCGGCAGTCAGCGCATCCAGCACGCGCGCGGTATAGGCCGCGCCCTGCGCCGGACTGGAGGGTCCGGGGTGCTCGCTGCCGGCCGCGTCGGCGATGATGAAGCTGACCTGCGGCAGGCGCCCGTCGAGTACGTCCTGGCGTAGCTGTGGCAGGCCACGGGTGCTGACCCCGCGTGCGCGCAGTTGCGGGTCATGCCCGGGTGCAGCACTGTACGCCCGACGGAACGCCTCGAAGCCGGCCAGCGGGTTGTCGGTGAAGTTGTCCGCCATGTCCTGGTAGATCTGCCAGGACACGCCGGCCTTCTGCAGGCGCTCGACATAGCTGGTCCAGCGGTAGGACGCCGGATGCCCGCCGTGTTCGGGGAAGTTGTCATGCGAGTTGGCGATCACCGGGCCGCCGGCGCGGGCCTGTGCATCGTTGTGGCCGGTCCACAGGAACACCCGGTTCGGGTTGGTGCCGGCCTGCATGGCGCAGTGGTAGGCGTCGCAGATCGTGAACGCATCGGCCAGCGCGAACTGGAACGGCATGTCGCTGCGCTGGAAGTAGCCCATGGAGTGGTTCTGCTTGGCCTTCGGCCAGTGCCCCATGCGCCCGTGGTCCCAGGCGCGCTGCGCATCGGGCCAGGTGTGCGGCGTGCCTTCCGCCCGCATGTAGCCGAAGTGCGCGGCGGTATCCAGCGGGAACGGTGCGATCGCCCGCGTGCCACTGGCATCGGGCTGCAGCCACAGGTTGCGCGCGCGGCCACCGGCCTGCAGCGCGGCGGCCGGGGCCACGAAGCGGTCACCGAAACCACGTACGCCCGGCAGCGTGCCGAAGTAGTGGTCGAACGAACGGTTCTCCTGCATGAACACCACGATGTGCTGCAGGTCTTCGAGGCTGCGCGTCTGCGCGGCGGGGGCGATCGCTGCGGCCCGTGCGATGCTGGGCAGCAGCGGGGCAAGGCCGGCGGCAACGCCGGCCTGCAACAACCGGCGTCGGCCGATATCGGTCACGGGCTCACTCACAGGTCCACGCGGAAGGAGATGCCGACGGTGCGCGGGGCGCCGATGAAGGCGTTGTCGCGGCCGTCCACCCCCGCAAGATACCGCTTATCGGTGAGGTTGCTCACCACCAGGTTGGCACCCATGCCCTTCAGGCGCGGCGACAGGCCCTGCAGGTCGAAGCCGATGTTGGCATTGAACACGGTGGCCGAGGGCAGCTTGTTGAAGTTGGCGGCGTCGAGGTAGCGGGTGCCCAGATAGCGGCCGGACAGGCCGAAGTTCCAGTTGGCGCCCTGCCAGTCGGCCGACAGCACCAGGGTGTTCTCCGGCTGGCCGATCACCTTGGCACCGTCGACGATGCCCAGCTGCGTATCGCGTGCGGCATTGCCACTGCCCAGGTATTTGGAGCGGTTGTAGGTGTAGGCCGCGTTGATCCGCCAGCCATTGTCCCAACCATAGCCGAACGCCGCTTCCAGGCCGTTGCTTTCCACGCCACCGAAGTTCTCGTAGACGCCGTCGGTCTCGCCCAGGTAGTCGATGCCGCTGACGAAGCCCGCCGGCAGGTAGACGATGCGGTTGTCGAACTTGATGTTGTACAGGGTCACCGAGGCGGTCAGCGGCCAGCGGCTGATGCGCATGCCCACTTCGATGTTGTCGGCGGTCTCCGGTTCGACATTGCGGAAGCGCTGCGGGTCGGTCTCGCCAAGTACGCCTGAAGGAATGGCGGCGAAATTCTGCGAGAAGCCGGCGAACAGCTCCATGCCTTCCACGCCCGGTGCCCAGGTGAAGCCGGTCGACAGCAGCGGATCGGACCTGGAATCGGATTTCACGTGCTCGCTGGCACCGATCACGCGGCGGCGCGACTGGTCGACGAAGAACTGCTTCACGCCCAGGCGGGCACTGAACGGCCCGAAGCGGGCCACGTCCTCGACGTAGTACATCTGCTCGTCAACCTTGTACTTGTCCTCGAACTGCACCCAGTACGGCTGATGGTCGAAGGCGATGTCCTGGCCGACATTGAGCAGGCGGTGCCAGTCACGGCGTGCCGAACGGTCCAGCTTTTCTACCCACAGGCCGCCACGGATCGTGTTGTCGATCGCACCGAAGGTCTGCCGCCATTCGACGTCGGCGGTCACGCCCATGCGGTCGTTGTCGTAGTGGGTGTGGCGGTAGGACTGCGCGCCCAGCACGTTGCCCGCGTAGCAGTTCGGATCGTACTCGGCGGTGAAGCCCAGGCGCGGGGTGCAGCTGGCCAGGCGCTGCGCGGCGCTGCCATCGGGATTGACGAAGAAGATCTGGCCGCGGTTGCTGCCGCCGTACACGGTCTTGCCACCGAGATATTCCGATTCGGGGCGGCCCGCACCCTCATCGCTGACCTGTGCCAGGTAAGGTGGAAGCCAGTCGCCACGACCTTGCATGCGGTGCCCGTAGGCGGCCACCGAGGCCTTGAACCCGTTGCCGCCGTCGAAGGCCGCACGCAGGTAACCAAAGGTGTTCTCGCGCAGCGCACGCGAGCCGGAACGGTAGTTCTGGTCCAGATACGGAATGCCGGTGAGGGTGCCGACCAGGTTGTCGCGATCCGGATTGGTGGCAAAGCCCTTCGGTGAGACGCTGGTGTATTCCGGCTCGTCGGCATCGTTGTAGGACAGGTAGCCGGTCAGGGTCCAGCGATCCAGTTCGGTGATGAACTTGCCGGCGATGTGGTCGTTGCTGGCGTGGCCGGTGCCGTCGATCCAGTCGTGCACCTTCGACGAGGAGGCGCTGATCCACGCGCGGGTGTGGCCGCCGAGCAGGCCGGTGTCGTAGCGCACGTAGTACTTGCGCGCCTCGTTGTCACCGGCACCGACCACGAAGCGCAGG
Source organism: Stenotrophomonas sp. YJH_SMC_91 (assembly GCF_059368495.1). Lineage (NCBI taxonomy): Bacteria > Pseudomonadati > Pseudomonadota > Gammaproteobacteria > Lysobacterales > Lysobacteraceae > Stenotrophomonas > Stenotrophomonas sp. YJH_SMC_91. Next base: position 34,316 of record NZ_JCAFRT010000006.1, read on the forward strand.
CGGCTGTCCTGCAGCGGGTCGCTGGTGAGGAAGTTGAGCGTGCCGCCCAAGGCCTCGTTCGAGCGCGAGGAGATGTCAGCGGTGCCCTGGCTGACTTCCACCGTTTCCAGGTCCAGGGTGTCGATGTAGCGGTTGGCCAGCGAGCCGCCGCCGTAGCCGGAGCCGCCGTTGGGCAGGCCGTCGATGGTGGTGCCGATCTGCTGGGTGTCGCGGTTGGTGACGAAGCCACGCATGCTGATCTGCGTACCCCAAACCGACGAGCCGGTGGCATCGGCTTCGCTGACCACCACGCCAGGTACCTCGTTGAGCGCGTCGTTGACGCTGCTCATCACGGTCTGCCGGTTCAGCGTTTCCGCACGCACCGAAGTCTTCGCATAGCTGGTGGCCTGGCCGATCACCTGTACCTGGTCGAGGGTACGCGCATCGCTGCTGCGCGCTTCGCCCGTATCGCCCTGCGGTGCTTCTGCGAGGGCGTCCAGGGTGGGGGCGATCAGCAGGGCAAGCAGCGAAACACGGGGAAAGCGCGCAATCGTTCGCATTGATACCGGACCTTCAGAGGGAGGAAACCCCGGAGTGTCGGCAGCGCCAATGACATCGGCATGACGTGCCAGCGCAGGAACGATGGCACTGTGGGGGCGGTCACGACCTTCGGGTATGCTCGGCGCTTCAATGGACCTGAGGTGGTGGCGATGCAGAAGCGATCGACGATCTGGCTGGGCGGCGCAGCCCTGGTGCTGCTGGCAGGATGCAACCGGACGCCCTCGGACGGAGAGGTGGTACCGCCTGTGCCAGCTACGGCGGACGAGACCGCAGCACCGGCCGCCGCCCCAGCCGGTTCAACAGCCGCCGCCGATGGCGCCGCACTCACCGACCGCGAGGGCAAGGCTGTGCCGCTGGTGCCCTTCGACCCAGCCAGCGTGCCGCTGAGCGACGCCCCGCTGGGCAAACTGCCGTTCTTCAGCCTGCCGCCGGGCTATGCGTCGCAGAACGCCCACCCACGCGCCTGGGCGCGCTTCCCGTTCCGGATGGGCAACGGCGTGCATTGGGTGGAAGGCCCGAGCTGGTCGGCACGTATCGTGACCGACGGCGATGGCGCACCGGACAAAGCGTTTTCCGCACTGGAAGTACAGCGCAACTTCGACGGCGTGATCACCGCCGCCGGTGGCCGCAAGGTCTTCGAAGGCGCGCTGCTGCGCGACATCTACTACGGCCCGCAGCTGGAAGGTGAGATCGGAGGTGGTTTCATCGATGCGGTGAACGGCGAGCAGGAGGCTCCCACCACGGTGTACGTGCTGCGCCAGGCCAATCGCACCGTGTGGTTGCAGCTGGCAGTGGACAGCAATGGCGCTGGACTTGTGGTCGTGGACGAAGTGCCGTTCAAGGCCACCGCGCAGTGGTCGGACAGCTTCCCGCACCTGTCCCTGCCGGCCGGTTATCGTGACCGGAACAAGCCCGAGCAGCGTGATTTCGATGCCTTCCCGTTCTGGACCGGCGATCAGTTCGAACTGGTTGAGGGCCGCACCTTCGCTGCCGATTTCGACAAGGGCGAGCGCGAGTACTCGATGCAGGAAGTCCGTCGCAATCTTGAGGCGATGATGGCCCAGGTCAACGGCACCAAGGTGTTCGAGGGGCGCATCCCGCACGAAGCGGCCGAGGGCGTACCGAAGCAGGTGCAGTCGTCCTACGGCAATGCGGCCAGCTACAGCTGGGACAACTACGACACCGTGATCTACCGCGTGGATCTGGCTGATGGTCGCCAGGTGTGGGTGCACGCGCGCCTGGAATACCTCAGCGCAGGCTGGGTGGTGGCCGAGCGCAAGGGCTTCACCCAGACCGCGGCGCTGTTGCCGGCCGATGCGTTGAGGAAGAAGCTGGACAGCGATGGCCGCGTGGCGATCCAGGTCAACTTCGCCACCGACAAGGCGCAGATCCTGCCGACGTCCGAACCACAGCTGGCGCAGGTGCTGGACCTGCTGCGCGCCGACCCGTCGCTGAAACTGTCGATCGAAGGCCACACCGACAACAGCGGTGCGGCCGCGCACAACCGCAGCTTGTCCGAGGATCGGGCGCGGTCGGTGCTGGCCGCGCTCACCGCAAAGGGCATCGCCGCCGACCGCCTGCAGGCGGTCGGATTCGGCGCCGACAGGCCGGTGGCTGACAACGGCAGCGGAGAAGGCAAGGCACGCAACCGGCGGGTCGAGCTGGTCAAGCGCTGACCCACGGGGTGCTCAGTACCGCGCGTCCTTGGGTTTCGGGTCGCGCGGCCAGTCCTTGGCCTTGTTGGCGAAGTCCGGGCGTGGCTGGTTGATGAAGTAGCTGGCGATGTCCACCGCATCCTGGTCGGGCATCACCTGCTGCCCAAGCGGGGGCTCGCGGGTCACCGCCGGTGGCATGTTGTGCTTGACGAAGCCGGCGGCCTTGTACAGGCGCGCCATGCCGGCGCCGATGTTGAAGCTGTGGTCGCCCCATAGCGGCGGGAAGGCGATGTCACCGCTGGCGTCGCGCCGACCTTCGCCGTTGTCGCCATGGCAGGCGGCGCACTGCACGGCGTACAGCGCCTGGCCGCGGACCGGGTCCGGGGGCAGCGTGCTGTCGATCGGTCCCTCACTGGGGGCGGCTACCTTTGCACCTTCTGGCACAGGACTGCTCAACCACGTCATGTAATCGAGCATCGCGCGCATCTGCGGCGAGTCCTTCGGCAGCGGCTTGCCGTTCATCGAACGCTGCAGGCAGCCGTTGATGCGCTCGGTCAGCCCGATCACCTTGCCCGGACGCGGCATGTAGCGCGGATAGGCGCCGCCGCCGGTATTGAAGTAGTGATTGCCGAAAGGCCGCTTGCCCTCGGCCATGTGGCACGAGTTGCAGTTCAGATCGTTGCCGACATTGTCCGGCAGCAGCCGTGCGGTCTCGTTGAGGATACGGCGGCCGAGCATCACCGATTCGGCATTGCCGAGCCCGGCGATTTCTTCGGCGCTGGGCGCATGGTAGTGGCCGACCACCTTGCCCTGCGCATCGAGGATATCGATCGTGCTGGCCACGGCGGCATCCAGGTCCGGGAACAGATGACGGTAAGCGAGGGTGCCGGCCCCGGCCAGCATCACGAGGGTGATCGCACTGCCGATCAGCAGGCGGAAGCGTTTGCGCGAACGTTTCATCGTGCGGCCTCCTGCGGAACGTAGTGCACCGGCTTGTCGCGCACCACCCGGCGCATGCGCGCCACGTCGACCTCGCTCACGGCACTGGCCTGGTTGCCCCAGCTGCTGCGGATGAAGGTCAGGATCTGTGCCAGCTGCGCATTCGGCAGCTGCTCGAAGCCGGGCATGGTGAAGGCCATGCGGTCATGCGGGGTATGCGGCGTGCGGCCGCCGATCAGGGTCACCTGCACCAGCGAGCTGGGGTCATCGGCGAACACGATCGAGTTGCCGGCCAAGGCTGGATTGACGCGCGGCATGCCGCGCCCGTCGGCGCGGTGGCAGGCCTGGCAGTGCTCGGCATAGGCCAGCGAACCGGCCACGCGGTAGTCGCCGCTACGCAGTGCGGCGGTGGTGGTGTCGGTACCGGGCGACCACTGTGCGCTGCGTCCTTCGCGGGCGGGCAGCTGCTTCAGGTAGCGGGCCATCGCCAGCAGGTCGGCGTCGGACAGGTACTGCGTGCTGTGCTCGACCACGTCGGCCATGCCGCCGAAGGCTGCCGAGCGATCGGTGCGACCGGTGCGCAGGAAGTCGACGATCTCGCCCTCGCTCCAGCTGGCCAGGCCGGTCGACTCGTTGCGCAGGTTCTTCGCATACCAGCCTTCCAGTACCGAGCCGGACAGGAACTGGCGGCTGCCATCATCGGCCATGGCCTTTTCCTGGAACGCCAACCCGCGTGGCGTGTGGCAGGCACCGCAGTGGGCCAGGCCTTCCACCAGTTCGGCGCCGCGCTGCTGGCTGGCATCCAGCGACGGATCCGGGTTGAACGTGCGCGGGCGTGCGAACAGCAGCTGCCACCAGGCCAGTGGCCAGCGCATGTTGGCCGGCCACGGAATCGTGCTGTCGGCGTTGTCCTGCTTCACCGGTTGCACCGAGCCCATGAAGTAGGCGTACAGCGCCTTGATCTCGGCGTCGCTGGCGATCACGTACGAGGCGTACGGCATGGCCGGATACAGCGGCTGCCCATCGTGGCGGATGCCGCGACGTACCGCGCGCTCGAAGTCGGCGTAGTCGTAGGCGCCAATGCCGGTGTCCGGATCGGGCGTGATGTTGGTCGAGTAGATCGTGCCCATCGGCGTCTGCATGCCGAGGCCACCGGCGAACGGCTTGCCGCCGGGCGCGGTGTGGCAGGCCGCGCAGTCGGCCGCGTGCGACAGGTATTGTCCCTGCGCGATCAATGCCGGATCGTGGATGTCGACCTGCGCGGCCTGTCGCGGTGCGAACCAGTAGGGCGTGGTGCGGGCGACGCCGTAGGCGGCGGCCAGCGTGGCGGCCAGGGCAATGGCGAGCTTGAACGAGGTGCGCATGGCGGCACTGTGGGCAATCCCACGCGCGCGTTCATTGATCCGGATCAATGACTGAACAGATACAGCTTGTACACCAAGCTGAATCGTTCCTGCGTTGTCATCAAGCCGTCATCCATGCGCGATAGATGGCCCACGCGCGCGTCGCTAACCTGCCACGCTGTCGCACCTTTTCCCCGATTGCCCATGAAGCGCCTGCTGCTGTTGTTGCTGGCGTGCGCCGGCCTGTGGCTGGCTGCATGCTCGTCCTCGATCAATGCCTCGTCCACCTCGCTCGCCGATCGGCTGATCGCGCCGGGTGGCGTATCGACCCTGCTCGATCGTCCGCGCATTGCTGCGGCCATTGCCGAACTGCCCAATCGCCACGGCTTCGCGCCGGGCCGCGATGGCGTGCCGATCTTCTGGCGTGTGTTCGATCCTGGCGATTACGGCGCGCGTTACCACTACCTGCCGCAGCGCCACGAGAACGGCCTGCCGCTGGATACCGGCCTGAGCCTGGCAGTACCGCAGCCGTTCCGCGCGCAGGCACCGCGCGGCACCGTGGTGCTGCTGCACGGCTGGATGATGAATGGTGATTCGATGCTGCCGTGGTCGTTGCAATTGGCCGAATCCGGCTACCGCGTGGTCACGCTTGATCTGCGCAACCATGGACAGTCCGGTACCGGGCCGTCGGGCTATGGCACCTATGAATCCGACGATGTGGTGGATGTGATCGGCGAGCTGCGCGCCCGTGGTGAAGTGACCGGCCCGCTGTACCTGTTCGGCGTGTCCTATGGCGCCGCCACAGCGGTATTCACCGCCGACAAGCTCGGCGACCAGGTGGAAGGGGTGGTGGCGATGGAATCGTTCGCCAATGCCGGTGTGGCGATCCGCACGATGATTCCGCACCTGATGGGACTGCAGCCGGAAGGCCTGAAGGCGCAGGCGATGGCGTCGTACGCGCGCTGGCGCTACGGCGGCCAGGACATCAACCAGGTGATCGCCGCCGCCAGCCGCCGTATCGACGTCGATCTGGACCGCGTGGATGTAGCGCGCGCGCTGGCCGATACCCGCGCCTGCGTGCTGCTGCTGCACGGGCAGGGCGACCAGCACATTCCGGTCAGCCAGGGCCGCGAACTGGCCCAGGCCAATCCGCGCGCGCATTACATCGAGATGCGCGGCGAGGACCACATCACCCTGCCGCTGCGGCTGGACCTGCTGGCCGGCGTGGTCGACGACTGGATGGCGCGCGATGAGCGCCACCCGAAGAGCGCCTGTCCGGCCCCACAGCTGCCGGCCCAGGCCGAGTGGCTGGCCCACCGCTGAAAAAAGGGGACGGAGGGGATTAAGTCGTTTCCCGCACAGCTGGGCCATAAACGACTTAATCCCCTCCGTCCCCTTTTTCTGTCAGGCCACCCGTCGTGCCAGCGAGCGGGCAGACGCCGCGACGCCCAGCAGCAGCGCGGCCACGCACAGGAAGGCGAAGCCGAGGCTGGTGCCGTGTGCCAGTGCACCGATCGCTGCCGGGCCGGCGAGGATGCCGGCGTAACCCAGCGTGGTGACTGCGGTGATTGCGATGCTCTCCGGCATCACCCGCTGCTGGCCGGCCATTGAGAACAGTGCCGGCACGATGTTGGCGCAGCCCAGCCCGACCAGCACATAGCCCGCCAGCGCCACCGGGAACGAGGGTACCAGCGTGGCCAGGGTGAAACCTGCTGCGGCGGTGATGCCGCCGAAGACCAGGGTGCGGGTGCGGCCGAGGCGCTCGACGATGCCGTCGCCGAACAGGCGCATCGCGGTCATTGCCAGGGTGAACAGCGCGAAGCCGGCGCCAGCCTGGTCACGCGGCACCTGCCGCACTTCGGCCAGGAACACCGCGCTCCAGTCCAGCATCGAGCCCTCGGCGAGGAACACCACGAAGGCCAGCACGCCGATGAACAGCACCACGCCGTGCGGCAGCGCCAGCAGTGGGCCGTCGTGCAGGATCCGTTGCGGGCGCCAGTGCGGCGCCGACAGCACCGCGACCAGCAGCAGTGCCGCCACCGAAACCAGCGCGGCCAGCCACAGCGGTGTACCCAGGATCAGCAGGCCGGTCATGCAGCCGGCGCCGACGAAGCCACCGATGCTGTAGAAGGCGTGGAAGCCGGACATCATCGCGCGCCCGGCGTCGCGCTCGACCGCGACCGCCTGCATGTTCATCGCACAATCCAGCGCACCGACGCCGGCGCCGAACACGAACAGCGCCGCACCCAGCGCCACCGGCGAGGGCGCCAGCACCAGCAAGGGCAGGGCGCACAGCATCATCGCGCAGGTGATCACCATCACCCGGCGGCAGCCCAGCCGCCCGGTCAGCGCGCCCGCCAACGGCATCGCCAGCAGCGAGCCGAGCCCAAGGCACAGCAGCACGGCGCCGAGGCTGGCGTCGGACAGCCCGGCCTTGGCCTTGGCGTAGGGCACCATCGGCGCCCATGCGGCGGTGGCGAATCCGGGAATGAAGAAGGCGGCGCGGGTGGCGTGCTGCTGGGCACGGGGGGATGAAGGCGTCATGCGCGATGCGAAGCTCCAGGGAACAGTCATGAAAACGATTTCAGACTGACTCGGCAAGTGCCATGCGCGACATCGGGCGACGCATACGATTGCAGTGACCCGATTGCGTCACCAGCGATTAACGCCACGCGCGGACAGTGGCTGCACGGTCTGCATTCCGCCGGCCGCTGCCGGAGACCTGTACATGAGCACGACACCGACCATCCTCCTCGTCCATGGCTTCTGGGGCGGGGCCGCACACTGGGCCAAGGTGATCCTGGAACTGCATCGCAACGGCCACGACCGTGTGCAGGCGGTGGAACTGCCGCTGACCTCGCTGGCCGACGACGCAGGGCGCACCCGGAAAATGATCCGGCAGATCGACGGGCCGGTGCTGCTGGTCGGCCACTCCTATGGTGGCGCGGTGATCAGCCAGGCCGGTAACGAACCCAACGTGAAGGGCCTGGTCTACATCGCCGCGTTCGCGCCCGATGCCGGCGAGAGTCCCGGTGGCATCACCCAGCAGCACCTGCCGGAGGCGGCGCCGAACCTTGCGCCGGACAGCGATGGCTACCTGTGGCTGCGTGCGGACAAGTTCCATGAGAGCTTCTGCCAGGATCTGAGCGAGGACGAAGGCCGGGTGATGGCCGTTACCCAGAAGGCACCGCTGGCCAGCACCTTCGGTGATGCGGTCAGCGACCCGGCGTGGAAGCACATGCCGAGCTGGTACCAGCTGTCCCGCCACGACCGCATGATCGCGCCGGAAAACCAGAAGGCCATGGCCGCAAGGATGCAGCCCAGGCGCCTGCTGGAGCTGGATGCGAGCCATGCCTCGCTGGCTTCGCAGCCGAAGGAAGTGACCGCGCTGATCCTGGAGGCCTGCGCCGCCATCGCCGGCTGATTCCGCGCCAGCGCTCCGCACGACAGCCGCGGCGCAGGGGAGTACACTCCTGCGCCGCGGCTGTCCGGCCGCGTCCCTCTCTTCCCTCCAGCCGCCGCCAGAGGATCCCACCCTATCGTGGAGGTCCCGCCGTGCTGTCTGTGCCTGTTGTCCATACGCCGTCCCCCTTGCCGCGTCGCCGCGCGTTGCCGCAGGCGCTGGCCCGGGGTTTGCTGATCGCTGCTCTGGGCAGCAGCGGTATTGCTGTTGCGCAGTCCAGTACGGATCCAGCCAAGGATTCGCAGGCGCCTGCATCACAGACCCTGCAGACCGTGCAGGTCACGGCCAACCTGCTCGGTACCATCACCGAGGGCAGCGGCGCCTATACGCCCGGCACCATTGCCACCGCGACCCGCCTGGTGCTGACGCCACGGCAGACCCCGCAGACCGTCAGCGTGATCACCCGCGCCCAGATGGATGACTTCGGCCTGCACGGCATCGATGACGTGATGCGGGTGACCCCCGGCGTCAGCATCGTCACCTACGACAGCGAACGCACCGAGTACTACGCGCGCGGCTTCGCGATCCAGAACTTCCAGTACGACGGCATTCCGATGTCGCGCAATTCGGCGTACTCCGCCGGCAACACGCTCAGCGATACCGCCATCTACGACCGCATCGAAGTGCTCAAGGGCGCGACCGGCCTGCTGACCGGCATGGGCGATCCGGGTGCGACCATCAACCTGGTGCGCAAGAGGCCGGGCAAGGACTTCGCCGGCAGTGCTTCACTGGGTGTCGGCCGCTGGGACGACTACCGCGCCGAGCTCGATGTCGGTGGTCCGCTGACTGCCGATGGCCGCCTGCGTGGCCGTGCCGTGGGGGCCTGGGAAGACAAGCACTCCAACCTGGACAACTACCAGCGCACCAGCAAGGTCGGCTATGCCGTGCTGGAAGCCGATCTGGGCGAACGCACGCTGTTGTCGATCGGTGGCGACGTGATGGACAGCGACCCGAAGGGGTCGACGTGGGGCGGCATTCCGCTGCTGGACAGCGCCGGCAACTTCAACCGCATGCCGCGCTCGTTCAACAATGGTGCGCAATGGGCCGGCTGGCGCCAGTACGTGCGTACCGGTTTCACCACGTTGGAGCACACGTTCGCCAACGATTGGATCGCCAAACTGCAGCTCAACCACCAGGTCAACGGCTATGACGCCGCACTGGCCGGTGCCGCCGCCGGCAATCCTGATCCGTTGACCGGCGAGGGCGTCAGCCTGTGGCTCGGCAAGTACGTCGGCAAGACCGTCAGCAATGCCGCCGACTTCTATGTGAGCGGGCATTTCGGTCTGTTCGGGCGAGAGCATGAGCTGGTGGTCGGTGGCAGTGCCTCGCGCAAGCGCTGGACCAATACCGGCTACGGCCCGCAGGCGGGGTTCCCGGATACCGTGCCGGACTACAGAAGCTGGAATGGCGACATTGCCGAACCGCAGTGGCAGCGCACCTATGACAACAATGAAGTGACCCGCGAGAATGGGCTGTACGTGGTTGGCCGCTTCGACGTGGCCGATCCGTTGAAGCTGATCGTCGGCAGCCGCCTGGCCAGTTACCGCTCGCCGGACACGCGCGAGACCGGCGTCCATGTGCCCTATGCCGGCGTGGTCTACGACCTCGGCGAGCATTACTCGGTGTATGCCAGCTACAGCACCATCTTCAAGCCGCAGGGCGAGCGTGACGAGCAGGGCAAGGCACTGGATCCACTGGAGGGCCGCAGCTACGAGGTTGGCCTGAAGGCTGAGTTCTTCGATGGGCGCCTCAATGCCAGTGCGGCGCTGTTCCAGCTTGATCAGGACAACTTCGCCCAGCCCACCGGTGGCAAGACACCGGATGGCCAGGATGCCTACCGCGCCTTGATGGGCGTGCGCACCAAGGGTTACGAGCTTGAAATGTCGGGTCAGCTGGCCGAGGGCTGGCAGGTGCAGGGTGGGTTCTCCCACAAGATCGCCCGCCAGGCGGGCACCAAGGTGACCACGCTGGAACCGGAGAGCCAGTTCAGTCTGCACACCCGCTACCGCCTGCGTGGCGCTTGGCAGGGGCTGACGCTGGGTGGTGGCGCACGCTGGCAGGATTCGACTTTCGGCGAGATCACCAACCCGGCCACGCGGGCCAAGGTGGTGCATCGCACGCAGCCGTACTGGTTGCTTGATGCGATGGCGCGCTACCAGTTCAACGATCGCCTGTCGGCCACGGTCAACGTCAACAACCTGCTCGACAAGCGTTACTACACGATCTTCAACTGGTACAGCACCTACACCTGGGGTGAGCCGCGCAACGTGCGGTTGAGCTTGAATTACAGGTTCTGACGCAGATGCGCCCGCGATGCTCTGCAGCATCACGGGCGATGTGGTTACAGCGGCAGGTCGAACACCAGCACTTCGGCATCGTTGCCGTTTTCCAGCGTCAGCTGGGCTTCGTCGCTGACCTGCAGCGCATCACCGGCTTCCAGGGTGATGCCGTTGACCTGCAGCTGCCCACGGGCCACCTGCACATAGGCGCCACGACCGTGGCCAAGCGCATGGTGCAGCTTCAGGCCGCCATCGAGGATGGTGGCGAAGATGCGGGCATCCTGGTGGATGCGCAGCGAACCATCGGCACCGTCCGGCGAGGCGATCAGGCGCAGCTGGCCGCGCTTGGTTTCCGGGGCGAAGTGGGTCTCCTCGTACGACGGCGTGATGTTCTCGGTGTCCGGGAAGATCCAGATCTGCAGGAAGTGCACGGTCTCGTCGGCCGAGTGGTTGAACTCGCTGTGGGTGACGCCGCTGCCGGCGCTCATGCGCTGCACGTCGCCGTAGCGCAGCACTGAGCCGGTGCCCATCGAGTCCTTGTGTTCCAGCGCACCGCCCAGCACGTAGGAGATGATTTCCATGTTGCTGTGGCCGTGGGTGCCGAAGCCCTGGCCGCCGATCACCTTGTCTTCGTTGATCACCCGCAGCGGGCCGAAGCTGACGTAGCGCGGGTCGTAGTAGTTGGCGAAGGAGAAGGTATGGCGCGAGGACAGCCAGCCATGCTCGGCCAGGCCACGGGTAGCGCTCTTGCGGATCTGCAGCATGATGGAATCTCCTTGTTCGATGGTTTCGATGGGGCGGGGTGGGCTGGTAGCCGCTGTGTTTCCCCGTTGGAGAGAAGTATCCGCTTGCGCCTTGGGTTTGAAAAACGGATAGTTTTGACAGCCATCATCGAAAAATTCGAATGCTCAAGCTCAGCCTCGATGCCCTGCAGATCCTGGATGCCATCGACCGCCGCGGCTCCTTTGCCGGCGCCGGCAAAGCCCTGCACAAGGTGCCCTCGACCATCTCCTACACCGTGGCCAAGCTGGAGGAGGACTTGGGCGTTCAGCTGTTCGACCGGGTCGGTCCGCGCGCCGAGCCGACCGAGGCTGGCCGCGCGCTGCTGGACGAAGGCCGGCACCTGCTGCGCGCCGCCCGCGAGCTGGAACTGCGGGTGCGCCGGGTGGCGTCGGGCTGGGAGACCGAACTGACGCTGGCGGTGGATTCGGTGTTCCCGACCTGGCTGCTCGGCCCGGATATCGCCGCGTTTCGCGAGGCCGAGGCACCGACCCGGCTGCGATTGATCGGCGAGGCCCTGTCCGGCACCTGGGAGGCCCTGCTGGACCGCCGTGCCGACCTGCTGGTCGGCGCGCCGGGTGAGGGCCCCAGTGGCGGTGGTTACGTGGTCGAGCCGCTGGGCACGGTGGAGTTCGTGTTCGCGGTCGCGCCCGGTCATCCGTTGGCCGCAGTGCCGGGTGTGCTGGGTCGCGAGCAGCTGGTCGAGCACTGCGCGATCGCGGTCTCTGATTCCGCGCGCAGGCTGCTGCCGCGCACGGTCGGCTTGTTGATGGGGCAGGAGATGCTGACGGTGCCGGACATGGCCAGCAAATTGAAGTTGCAGTGCGAAGGCGTGGGCTTCGGTTTCCTGCCCGAACCGTGCGCGCGCGCTGCGGTGGCGCGCGGCCAGCTGGTGATCCGCGAGGTGGAGGAACACAAGCCGGAGGAGACCTTCTGGCTGGCCTGGCGCACCGGCGAGGATGGCGCCGCATTGCGCTGGTGGCGCGAGCGCCTGCGCAGGCCGGAGCTGTTGTCGCAGTGGTGGCAGGCAATGGCCAGGGGGTAGGTGTACAGCAGGGCTGCGCCCTGCACCCGCTACGATCCAGAGCAACAGCAACAGCAACAGCAACTGCAACAGCAGAAGCTGGTTTCCTGAGGGATGGCGGGGTGGGTCCGGTTGCGGGAGACGCCGTAAACCCGTCCTTGGGGGCTTGGCCGCGGCATCTATGCCGCGGACACTCCCGCAACCGGACCCACCCCGCCTTCGACAGTTTTCCGCGATCTGTCGGAACGGCGTACTGCTCTGGTAGGTGTCGACCTTGGTCGACACGGTAGATCCACGCCATGCGTGGATGCTCTTCGATCAATTGTCGAAATGTTCGAACTCGATGGAGATTCATCCACGCATGGCGTGGATCCATCAGATCGCGGAAATCTGTCAGAGGTGGGGCGGCATGGGCAGGCAGGACCGTTGGCGGCATGGATGCCGCCATCGAGCCCCCATGGGTGAGGGCGCTTTGCTTGCGAAGCATTGCTTCGCAAGCGCCCGAACGCACAGCCGCCAGCGGCTGGGCCGGACCGCGGAGCGGGGTTTACGGCGTGTCCTGCCTGTCCATGCCGCCCCGCCAGCCCACGGAATGCCAGCTTTTGCCGTTGCCGTTGAGGTTGCCGGCCAGCGGCCGGCACTACCAGGGTGCAGGGCACAGCCCTGCCGAAAAACACACATAAAAAAACAGCAGGCCGAGGCCTGCTGTTTCGGTGTAATGGTGCGCCCGGAGAGATTCGAACTCCCGACCGCCTGGTTCGTAGCCAGGTACTCTATCCAACTGAGCTACGGGCGCCAATTACATGAACTTGTTGTGCTGACTGTGTATGGTGCGCCCGGAGAGATTCGAACTCCCGACCGCCTGGTTCGTAGCCAGGTACTCTATCCAACTGAGCTACGGGCGCGCGGTACACAATCAAATTTTACTGCATTTCCAGCGGCGGATGCTGGAAACCTGTCGAGTGGTGCGCCCGGAGAGATTCGAACTCCCGACCGCCTGGTTCGTAGCCAGGTACTCTATCCAACTGAGCTACGGGCGCCCTGCGACAGGAGCGGAATTATGCGGATGTCGGCGCGTACCGTCAACAGTTTTGTGAAAATTTTCATCCAACTGAATGAAAAAGCTGTCAGCCACAGCATCAGGGGCCTTCAGCCACGCGAAATGATCGGCGCGCGTGCCCAGTTCCTGCGTGGACAGCACGCGCAGCTGCGCGTCCACATTCGGCAGCTTCGCCAGCAGCGTCTGCATCGATCCGGTGGGGGCCAACCAGTCGTGCTCCATCAGCACCGCCTGTGCGCTGCCATGCACACGCGCCATCTGCGCATCGAGGTCTTCGTCCATGCCGACGGCGGCGTAATGGTTGTTCAGGCCGACGCGTGCCCAGTCGGCAATCAGTCCGCGCGCTTCGGTGCCACCAAAGCCGAGGCGACGGCCATGCAGCACGCCCTGGCGCTGTGCGATCCACGGCAGGAAGCGGTAGACCAGCGGCAGCAGCCAGCCACGCGGTGGTGGGAATCCGCGCCAGAACGGTGAGCCGCTGGCGGCCAGCCACAGCCGGTTGAAGTGCTGCGGGTTGCGGCCGGCATGCACGCAGGCCAGCTGCCCGCCCAGGCTATGGCCGCCGATGATCCAGGGCAGGGCGTCGCCTTCGTCATCCGCTGCGGCCAGGACGGCCTGGCTGGTCGGCAGATCCTGTTCGAGTACCTCGCGATAGCCCCAGTCCTGCGTGCGCGATGGGCGCAGCGAACTGCTGCCGTTGCCGCGCCACTCGTGCAGGTAGACCGCCACGCCCTTCGCCACCAGCGCCAAAGCCAGTGGCAGGTAGTGGCGCGCGGCCACGCCCAGTGCCGGCAGCCACAGCAGGCGTGCGATGGGCTGTGCGGGCACGCAGGCGATCACCTCGAAGCGATGGCCGTCGTCGCACTGCACGGCAAGGACGCTCGGCGTCGGGCTCATGCGTGGGGTGCCGCGCCGAAGTGGTCGAGCACCAGCACCTCGCTGCGGCCGGGGGCATAGCCCTGCTGCAGGCCGCGTGCAACGTAGTCGATACCGGCTTCGCAGGCGTTGGCCAGGCTCAGGCCATTGCACAGCTGCGCGGCGATGGCCGAGGCCAGCGTGCAGCCGGTGCCATGTGCGTCCAGCGGCAGGCGCGCGTGGATGAATTCTTCGCTGCTGACGCCGTCGAAGTAGCGATCGATCACGCGATTGCCCTCATGCAGGTGGCCACCCTTGAGCAGCACTGCGCCGGCACCGAGGTCGAGCAGGGCCGAGGCGGCCTGTTCTGCGTCTTCGCCGTTGCTGATCTTCCGGCCGACCAGCAGTTCTGCTTCCGGCGTATTGGGGGTGATCAGCGTGGCCAGCGGGATCAGGCGCTCACGCATGGCCTGCAATGCGCTGTCTTCCAGCAGGCGTGCCCCACTGGTGGCGACCATCACCGGGTCCAGTACCACGTGTGGCGGGCGGTGCTTTTCGAGTGCATCAGCGACGGCATGGATCACTTCGGCGTTGGCCAGCATCCCCAGCTTCACCGCGTGGATGTCGAAGTCGTCGAAGCAGGCATCCAGCTGCGCGCGCAGGAACTCGATGGGTGGCACGTGCACGGCGATGACGCCGCGGGTGTTCTGCGCGGTCAGTGCAGCAATCGCGGAAAGGCCATGCACGCGGTGTGCGGCGAAGGCCTTGAGGTCAGCCTGGATGCCGGCGCCACCGCCGGAGTCGGAGCCGGCGATGGTGAGGGCGGAAACGGGAGTGGTCGGGCTCATCGGTTGATTGTGCCGTGGTCCCGCAGGGGAAGGTAGATCCACGCCATGCGTGGATGTCCTTGATTCAATACCGCCAACGCGCCCATTGCTGGTACAGCACATAACCCAGCCCGGTCAGGCCAGTCAGCAGGGCGGGGGCGAGCAGGGCGTCGTACTGCCAGCGCATGAACAGCCAGGCGCCGAGGACGCCGCCGGCGAGGAAGCCGCTGATGATCAGGCCGCTGAGGGTCAGCCGCCGTACCTGCAGCGGCAGCCCACGCAGCAGGTGGCCGAGGCCGATGCCGAGGTCGGTGAACATGCCGCTGAGGTGGGTGGTGCGCACCACTGCGCCACTGAAGGTGGTGGCCATCGCGTTCTGCAGGCCGCAGGCCATGGCGGCGGCCAGCGCGCCCCAGATCTGGTGTTGTTCAAAGAGCGGAATGGCCACCAGCAGCAGCGCCGATTCCAGCGCCAGTGCCACGCCATAGCGCCGGCCCAGCTGCAGGGCGCTGTCCTGGATCAGCAGGCCGCTGAGCATCGCGCCCAGCGAGAACGCGATCAGCAGCCCCCACAGGTGCCCGACGGCGCGCCAATCCCCCTGCGCCAGCGCCATGCCCAACTGGCTGGTACTGCCGGTCATGTGGCTGACCGCCTGGTGCTCGAAACCGAGGAAGCCGACCACGTTGACCATGCCGGCCACGCACGAGAGCGCGACCGCGCCGATCCAGACCCAGGTGGGCAGGCGTATTCCCATCGGCGGGGCCCCTCAGGGCCCGCCGAAGCCGCCGTTGAACTGCAGCTCGCTGAAGGTGTTGCTGGCCGGGTCGAACACCGCGCCCCAGAACTGCGCGCCGCCATCGCAGACGCGGATCGCTTCGCGGGCCGGATTGATGCCGCTGTCGTCGGGCAGGTGGAAGGCGTTGATGTAGATCAGCCGCTTGCCGGTGCTTTCGATGCCGACGTACTGGCGGTCGAAGTCCAGCACCTTCGGCACCTGCGCTTCCAGCGACGACAGCTTCGCCTCCAGCTGGTCGATCTGCTGCCGGCTGGGCGCCCAGTACCCCGACACCCGCCCGGCCTCGCGGCCGGGGCTGGTGCGCGAGCAGGTGTCGAGCACCTGCGCGGCGATGATCGGGCGGGTGACCACCCAGGACTGTCCGGTGCGCTCGGCGGTCGGCACGCTGGTCGGGCCGCGAATGGTGGTGCAGGCGCCCAGGGTGGCTGCGAGGGTGATCGCAGCCGTGGGCAGCAGCAGGCGGGTGCAGCGGTTCACAACACCTCCGAAGCGTAATCGGCCAGGCGCGAGCGTTCGCCTCGGCGCAGGGTGATGTGCGCACTATGCGGCCAGTTCTTGAAACGATCCACCGCGTAGGTCAGGCCCGAAGTGGTCTCGGTCAGGTACGGGGTGTCGATCTGCTCGACGTTGCCCAGGCAGACGATCTTGGTGCCGGGGCCGGCACGGGTGATCAGCGTCTTCATCTGCTTCGGGGTGAGGTTCTGCGCCTCGTCCAGGATCAGGTAGCGCGACAGGAAGGTACGGCCGCGCATGAAGTTCATCGAGCGGATCTTGATGCGGCTGGCCAGCAGGTCGTTGGTGGCCTGGCGACCCCAGGTGCCGCCTTCCTGGTTGTGCGTGAGCACTTCCAGGTTGTCGGTCAGCGCGCCCATCCACGGCGTCATCTTCTCCTCCTCGGTACCCGGCAGGAAGCCGATGTCCTCGCCGACGCTGACCGTGGCGCGGGTCATGATGATCTCGCGGTAGCGCTGCTGGTCCATCGTCTGCGCCAGGCCGGCGGCCAGCGCCAGCAGGGTCTTGCCGGTACCGGCGGTGCCCAGCAGGGTGACGAAGTCGATCTCCGGATCCATCAGTGCGTTGAGCGCGAAGTTCTGCTCGCGGTTGCGCGCACTGATACCCCAGACGGCGTGGCTGCCGTGGCGGAAATCATCGACCAGCGACAGCACTACCTTGCCGTCGCCGACCACGCGGCTGACGCGCAGTTCGACTTCGTCTTCGCCGGGCAGGTAGACGTACTGGTTCGGGTACCACTCCTCGCCGTCCTGCGCCTGGATTTCGTAATGGCTGCGGCCCTTGTCGCTCCAGCTGCGCAGGTCGTCACCGTGGCGCTTCCAGAAGTCTTCCGGCAGCTCGGTGGCGCCGGTGTAGAGCAGGCTGAAATCGTCCAGCGCGCGGTCGTTTTCGTAGTCCTCGGACACGATGCCGGCGATGGCGGCCTTGATCCGCAGGTTGATGTCCTTGGAAACGAACACCACCGGCAGGTCCGGCGTTTCTTCCTTCAGCGCCAGGATCGCGCCAAGGATGGCATTGTCGGGAATGACCTTTCCAAAGCTCTTGCCCGCGTCGAAGTGGCTGGTCTGGAAGCGCAGCTTGCCGGCGCTCTGCTTGCCGCGCAGCTGCAGGCCGTTGGGGCGCTGCAGCGGAATGCCGTCGGCCAGGTTGTCCAGGCCGGATTCCTGCACCAGCTCGTTGAGGAAGCGGCTCACCTGGCGGGCGTTGCGGCTCGCTTCGGAGGTGCCCTTCTTGCCGTTGTCCAGCTCCTCGATCACCTGCATGGGCAGGTAGATGTCGTGCTCCTCGAATTTGAACAGCGCGGTCGGATCGTGCATCAGCACGTTGGTATCCAGCACGTAGATGCGCTTGCCTCGGGTCATCGTCGATTCCTGGTTACGGACAGGGAAAAACCACCACGGCCTGCTGCGGGGCAGGGTGATGGCAGACACAGTAGGCAGTGGGACTCACTTGGACTGGGAGGCCTTCAGTTCGGCGAGAACGGCATCGGCATGGCCGGCAACCTTGACCTTGCGCCAGGACTGCACGATGCGGCTGTCGGGGGAAATCAGGAAGGTACTGCGTTCGATGCCACGTACCTGCTTGCCGTACATGTTCTTCATCTTGATCACGTCGAAGGCGCTGCACAGCGCTTCGTCGCCATCGCTGACCAGCGGGAAGTTGAAGCCCTGCTTGGCACAGAAGTTGTCGTGCGACTTCACCGAGTCGCGAGAGACGCCGAGCACGACCGCGCCGGCCTTCTTGAACTTCGGCAGCAGGGCGTTGAAGTCGATGCCTTCGGTGGTACAGCCGGGAGTGCTGTCCTTGGGGTAGAAGTACAGCACCAGCCACTGGCCGGCATAGTCGCCGAGAGTGGCCTGGTCGCCACCGGACAGCGCCAGCGGCAGGGAAAGGGTGGTGCTGTCCAGGGTATCGCCGTTGTTCATGAGGTCCTTCTGTCGAGCCTGGGTTGTTTCTACGACAATTGCATGAAACGCCACGCGCCCGTGAGAGGCGCGCGAAAAATCCGCACTCCCAATCAGAATTTCATCGGGTCCATGATCGCGTCCAGGTTCAGGTGGTCGCAGAACTCAAGGAAATCGTCGCGCAGCGCGGCGATGTGCATGTTGGCCGGCACGCCGATGGTGACCTGAGCACTGAACATTTCCGCACCGGTCTGCATGGCGCGGTAGCGCGTGCTCTGCAGGTTCTCGATGGTGATGCCCTGGCGGTCGAAGAAATCGGCCAGCTGGAACAGGATGCCCGGCTTGTCGGCGGCGATCACTTCGACAATGTACGGCAGCAGGTTGGACTGCGCCTGCTTGGCCGCGGTGCGGTACCAGACCAGCTTCAGGCCTTCCTCGCGCTCCAGCCGGGTCAGCATCGCCTCCAGCTTGGCCACCGAGTCCCAGGAGCCGGTGGCCAGGGCGGTGACCGAGACATCGCGGCCGACCGTGGCCAGGCGTGCGTCCACCAGATTGCAGCCGCTGTCGGCGATGCGGCGGGTGACGGACAGCAGGGGGGACTCCGGATGCGTCGTATAGGCGTTGATCAGGAGGTGGTTTTCGCTCGGCGCGGGGCGCGGGGTGGTGTCGGTCAAGGCGATTCCGGGTAATGCATGCGTTAGTCTGAATGCCCGCCAGAGGCGGGGATCCACCGGTGTCCAGCATACTTGCCCGTGCTTTCGCGCCGCAAGTAACATTCAGGTCGCCCCCGGCCTTTTGTGGCGGGCGTTTTCCCTTTCCAGCCAAGAGCAGCACGTCCTTGTCCCTTTCCGGCCTCATCACCGCGCTGGCGACCCCGTTCCGGGCCGACGGCGCCCTCGATCCCGACGGTTGGCAGCGCCTGCTGCACCTGCAACTGGAAGGTGGCGTCCATGGCGTTGTCGTTGCCGGCTCGACCGGCGAAGCGGCAACCCTCACCGATGCCGAGTACGGCCTGCTGCTGGTCAGCGCGGTCGAACGCATTGGCGGCCGCATCCCGGTCATGGCCGGCACCGGCCTGTCCGGTACCGCCAAAACCATCGAACAGACCCGTCGTGCGGCCGCGCTTGGCGCCAGCCATGCACTGGTGGTCACCCCGCCTTACGTGAGGCCGACCCAGGCCGGCCTGATTGCCCATTATCGTGCGGTCGCCGACCAGGGTGGGTTGCCGGTCGTGCTGTACAACGTGCCCGGCCGTACCGGTTGCGACATGCAGCCGGAGACCGTGGCCGAACTGGCCAGCCACCCCAACATCGTCGGCATCAAGGAGGCGGTGGGCGACACCGGCCGGGTGCAGGCGCTGCTCGCACTGCGCAGCCCGCAGTTCGCCGTGCTCAGCGGCGACGACGGTACGGCCGCGCGTTCGATCCGGGCCGGTATCGACGGCCTGATCTCGGTCGGCTCCAACGTGCTGCCCGGCGCCTACCGCCGCATGTGTGAGCTGGCCGCCGCCCATGACCACGAAGCCACCGAGTCCTGGGATGCGCGCCTGCAGCCGTTCCATGATTTCTGCGGTGTTGAACCGAACCCGATTCCGGTCAAGGCGCTGCTGCGCCGTATCGGCATCGGCCATGACCTGCGCCTGCCGCTGCTGCCGCTGTCGGCGCCGCACCACGCGGCCGCCGACCATCTTGCCGGCGACATCGCCGCCCTTGAAGCCCTTTCCAGCCACTGACCTTTCGTCTTGGTCTGACCCAGGAGATTCACATGCGTCAATCCGTTTCCACTGTCCGCGTGCTGTCCTACGCCCTGCTTGCGGTGGCCGTTGCCGCCGGCACCACCGGCTGCTTCAAGCGTGGCGTCAAGGGCGACTATGCCCTGGCCCCGGAAATGCGTCCGCTGGAAGTGCCGCCGGACCTCAACCTGCCGGCCACCACCGGTGACAACAAGGTGCCGGCGCTGGTGTCGGCCACCAAGCCGGCAGCACCGGCGGCCGCGGCTCCGGCCGTTGGCAATACCGGTTTCACCATTGCTGGTGGCAAGGATGAAGCCTTCGCCAAGGTCGGCACCGCGCTGGAAGGCGTGGAGGGCGTGACCATCGCCAGCCGCGCCCAGTTGCTCGGCTCGTATGACGTGGCCTACGAAGGCAGCAACTTCCTGGTCCGCGTGGTCGCCGTCGATGCCGGCGCCTACATCTCCGCGGTCGACCCGCGTGGCCTGCCGGCCACCGCCGAAGCGCCGGTGAAGCTGATCGCCGCGCTGAAGGCGAAGCTGGCCCAGTAAGGGCTGCCTCTGGTAGAAACTGACCTTGGTCGGCGCTTCTGTGCCAACCAAGGTTGGCACCTACCGGATCGCAAGGTTGGCATGCCGTATCGCGAGGTTGGCATGCCGGTTCTTGCGGTTGGCGTTCACCGGGAAACAGAAAAGGGCGCCCGTGGGCGCCCTTTTCGTTGCCGCCGTGGGCGCTTCTCAGCGCTCCAGCAGCTTCAGCTTGTCCGGCTTGCCATCCCATTCGCCGGCGTCGGCGGGGGGGTCCTTGCGCACGGTCAGCACCGGCCACTCCTTCGCCAGCTCGGCGTTGAGGGCGACGAAGCCTTCCTGGCCGGCGGGGACATCGTCCTCCGGGAAGATCGCATTGACCGGGCACTCCGGCTCGCAGAGGGTGCAGTCGATGCACTCATCCGGGTCGATCACCAGGAAGTTCGGGCCTTCGTGGAAGCAATCCACGGGGCACACTTCCACGCAATCGGTGTGTTTGCACTTGATGCAGTTTTCGGTGACGACAAAGGGCATGGGCTGGGGGTGGATCGATTCCTGAACCCGCCAATTCTAGAACAGGTTGGCCCCCGCTGTCGGCGCGGGGCGGAAATCGGGCGTCTGGCAGGCGCGGCCGTGGCAGTCATTGGCGGCAGGGCGGGGCCTGTGCGACGCTGCGGGTCAGCCGGCTGCGTCGGGTGGCCGGCCCCCTTCCCAGCAGGAGCGTCAATGTCACCAGCCCAGCCCAGCATCGCACCCCATGGCGGTGAGAACACTGCATTCATCGTCCTGATCAGCTGCGTGGCCACGCTCGGTGGATTCCTGTTCGGCTTCGACAGTGGTGTCATCAATGGCACGGTCGATGGCCTGCGCCAGGCCTTCAACTCCAGCGAGGCGGCGCTCGGTTTCGAAGTCGCCTCGATGCTGCTGGGCTGCGCGATCGGTGCGTTCCTGGCCGGCTGGCTGGGCGACCGCCTGGGACGCCGCGGCGTCCTGATCGTGTCGGCGCTGATGTTCCTGGTTTCGGCGCTGGGCGCCGGCGCAGCCCACGCCTCGTGGCTGTTCATCGCGGCCCGCGTGCTGGGCGGCTTTGCAGTAGGGGCGGCCAGCGTGATGTCGCCGGCCTACATCGCCGAGGTGGCCTCGGCGCGCTATCGCGGGCGCCTGGCCACAGTGCAGCAGATGGCGATCATCTGCGGCCTGTTCGCGGCGTTCCTCAGCAACTACCTGCTGGCCCGCGCCGCCGGGGCGTCGACCGAGCCGTTGTGGCTGGGTCATGAGGCCTGGCGCTGGATGTTCTGGATGCAGGCGCTGCCGTCGGGGCTGTTCCTGCTGTTGTTGCTGGTGATTCCGGAAAGCCCGCGCTTCCTGGTCCTGAAGGGGCGCCAGCAGCAGGCGAGGGCGGTGCTCGCGCGGCTGTACGGCGATACCGTGGCGGCGGCCAAGCAGGCCGAGATCGAAACCAGCCTGGCCCAGGACCAGCACAAGCCGCGCTTCGGCGACCTGCGCAACAAGGCCACCGGCAAGCTGCGCCCGATCCTCTGGGTGGGTATCGGCCTGGCCATGTTCCAGCAGCTGGTCGGCATCAACGTGGTGTTCTACTACGGCGCAGTGCTGTGGCAGGCGGTCGGCTTTTCGGAAAGCGACGCGCTGTTGATCAACGTGCTGTCCGGTGGGCTGAGCATCGGTGCCTGCCTGCTGACGGTGCTGTTGATCGACCGCATCGGGCGCAAGCCGCTGCTGTGGATCGGCTCGGTCGGCATGTCGGTGGCGCTGGTGCTGATGGTGGTCGCGTTCGCCAGTGGCAGCCTGGCCGACGGTCGCCTGCAGCTGTCCGACGGCATGGGCCGGCTGGCGCTGGTCGCGGCCAACGTCTACGTGGTGTTCTTCAACATGTCCTGGGGCCCGGTGATGTGGGTGATGCTGGGCGAGATGTTCCCCAACCAGATCCGCGGCCCGGCGCTGGCGGTGGCGGGTGCGGCGCAATGGACCTCGAACTTCGCGATCACCGTGACCTTCCCGATGCTGCTGGCCGGCATCGGCCTGGCCGGCGCCTATGGCATCTACGCGGTCGCGGCGATCCTCTCGATCGTCTTCGTGGTCCGCTACGTACGCGAGACCAAGGGCAAGGAGCTGGAGCAGATGGAAGGCTGACGGCGACTGGCTTCGGTTGCGTTCCGTTGGCGCCTGCTTGTCCAGAGTGTGAGAGGGCGGCCTGCCCCCTCCTGACAGTTCATGGTGCGTGCGGATGCGGCGAAGCGCTGGTCGGTTGTTGCCGCAGCTCGCGGGAAACCGTCCAGAGCCGGTGGGGTCACCCAGGGCAGGACCGTTGGCGCCATGGATGGCGCCATCGAGCCCCCATGGATGGGTTTACGGCGTGTCCTGCCCTGGGTGACCCCACCGGCTCAAGCCGATTGCAGGCCCGGAAAACAGAAAAGCCCGCACAAGGCGGGCTTTTTCGGTTCCTGCTGCAGCGACTGGCGCTCCCTAGGGGACTCGAACCCCTGTTTTAGCCTTGAGAGGGCCACGTCCTAACCACTAGACGAAGGGAGCGTAACTGTGTCGCTGCCGAGGCAGGAGCGCTAGTATATGCACCTCGATGCCATTGGGCAATCCCGAAACTTCAACCGGAAGCGCCAACATCATTTCCTCTGCTACATCACCGTTCAGCCTGCGCGTCATCCCGCGCGACCAGCACACGATCTCCCGCAAGGACATCAGCCCGAACGCCCTGCGCGTGCTTTATCGCCTGCGCGATGCCGGCTTCGGCGCCTACCTTGTCGGCGGCGCGGTGCGCGACCTGCTGGTCAATGGCCAACCCAAGGATTTCGACGTGGCCACCGACGCCACGCCCGAACAGGTCAAGCAGCTGTTCCGCAACTGCCGCCTGATCGGCCGCCGTTTCCGCCTCGCCCACGTTGTGTTCGGCCGCGAGATCATCGAAGTCGCCACCTTCCGCGCCAACAGCGATGACGGTAGTGGCGACCGCGAGATGGAAAACGGCATGCTTGTGCGCGACAACGTGTACGGCACCATCGAAGACGACGCCGTCCGCCGCGACTTCACCTGCAACGCCCTGTACTACGCCATCGAGGATTTCTCGGTGCGTGACTACACCGGCGGCTTCGAAGACGTGCAGGCGCGCCTGATGAAGCTCATCGGCGACCCGGTGCAGCGCTACCAGGAAGACCCGGTGCGCATGCTGCGCGCCGTGCGCCTGGCGGCCAAGCTCGGCTTCCAGATCGAAGAGGGCACCGCCGCGCCGATCCCGCAGCTGGCTGGCCTGCTCAACGAAGCCGCGCCGGCACGCCTGTTCGAGGAAGTGCTGAAGCTGTTCCTGTCCGGGCACGGCGTGGCCAGCTTCGAAGGCCTGGAGCGCTACGGTCTGCTCGACGTGCTGTTCCCGGAAAGCGCCAGGGCGTTGAAGTCCAACCGCACCGGCGCGCTGCGCCGCATGCTGGTCGAGGGCCTGGCCAATACCGATGCCCGCGTGGCCAACGACGAGCCGGTCTCGCCGGCGTTCCTGTTCGCGCTGTTGCTGTGGCCGGCGTTCTGCCGCGCCCAGGCGACCCTGCTCAAGCAGGGCGTGGCGCCGGAAGAGGCGCAGCGTCGTGCCGCCGACCGCGTCACCGTGCAGCAGCTGAGCACCATCGCGCTGCCGCGCCGCTTCTCGCTGCCGATGCAGGAAATCTGGCTGCTGCAGTCGCGTTTCAGCTCGCGCCAGCGCAAGCGCGTGTTCCGCACGCTCACCCATCCGCGCTTCCGCGCCGCGTTCGACTTCCTCAGCCTGCGCCAGGTGGCCTCGGCCGAGCACGCTGCCGATGTTGAATTCTGGCGCGAGGCACAGGCCCAGTCGGGCCGCGAGCTGGAATCTTCGCTGGACGCGATGCACAGCGAAGAGGGCGATGACGAGAACGGAGCACCGCGCAAGCGTCGCCGTCGTCGCCGCCGCCCGGGGGCCTCGGCCGGTGCAGCTGGCGAATAAGCAATGATGCCAGCGTGGATCGGCCTCGGCGCCAACCTCGGCGATGCGGCCACGACTGTCGGCGCGGCGATCACTGCGCTGGACGGCCTGCCCAGGACCCGCGTGCTGCAGGCCTCGCGCCTGTACGCAACGCCGGCCTGGGGCAATGAAGACCAGCCACCGTTCGTCAACGCGGTGGCCGCGGTCGAAACGTCACTGGCAGCCGATGAACTGCTGCAGGCGATGCTGGCGCTGGAGCAGCGCTTTGGTCGCGTGCGCGATCCGGCGGTGCACTGGGGGCCGCGCGCGCTGGACCTGGACCTGCTGCTGTATGGCGCGCAGGTGCTCGACCAGCCCGGCCTGCAGGTGCCGCACCCCTACATGCACGAGCGTGCCTTCGTGCTGGTGCCGCTGGCCGAAATCGCGCCAGATCTGGCCATCCCCGGCCATGGCCGCGTGCGGGATGCAGTGATGCGGGTGGATGCCTGCGGGATCGCGCCGATAGGGTGATAATGCCCGGGTTATCTCCCCCGGTTATCAGCACATGAGCACCCACGCAGACAGCAAGCCCTGGACCGTTCCCGCCCTGGCCGAGGCCAAGCGCAATGGCCAGAAGCTGGTCATGTTGACCGCCTACGACGCTGGCTTTGCCCGCACCTTCGATGCCAATGGTGTCGACCTGATCCTGATTGGCGATTCGCTGGGCATGGTCGTGCAGGGCCATGATTCGACCCTGCCGGTGACCGTGGCCGACATGGTCTACCACACCCGCGCCGTGGCCCGTGTGCTGCAGCGCGCGCTGCTGGTGGCCGATCTGCCGTTCGGCGCCGATGCCACTCCGGAGCGCGCGCTGGATGCTTCGCTGCAGCTGCTGCAGGCCGGTGCCGAGATGGTCAAGATCGAAGGTGCCGGCTTCAAGGTCGACATCATCCGCTACCTGGTTGAGCGTGAGATTCCGGTCTGTGCGCATCTGGGCCTGACCCCGCAATCGGTGCTGCGCCTGGGCGGCTTCAAGATCCAGGGCCGCGGCGATGCCGCCCGCCAGCTGGTCGACGATGCCAAGGCCGTGGCCGCGGCCGGTGCCAGCATCATGGTGCTCGAATGCGTGCCGACCCCGGTCGCCGCGGAAGTGACCGCCGCGGTGGATGTGCCGACCATCGGCATCGGTGCCGGCCCGCAGTGCGACGGCCAGGTGCTGGTGCTGCACGACTTCCTCGGCCTGGACAGCGGCCATCGCCGTCCCAAGTTCGTCAAGGACTTCCTTGCCGAAGGCGGTTCGGTGGCCGGTGCCACCCGCGCCTACGCCGACGCCGTGCGCGACGGCAGCTTCCCCGACGAACAGCACGCCTACGCCCAATGATCCAGACCTTCAACGAACTCGGCGCACTGCGCGCGCAGATCGCCCAGTGGAAGCAGGACGGCCTGCGCGTGGCGCTGGTGCCGACCATGGGCAACCTGCATGGCGGCCACCATTCGCTGGTGGCGCTGGCCCGCCAGTACGCCGACAAGGTGGTGGCGAGCATTTTCGTCAATCCGACCCAGTTCGGCCCCAACGAGGATTTCAATCGCTACCCGCGCACGCCCGAGGCCGACGTGGCCGGACTGGAGCAGGCCGGCTGCGACGCGGTGTGGCTGCCCAGCGTCGAGGTGATGTACCCGCTGGGCGTGGACAAGACCACGCAGATGCATGCGCCGGGTGTCAGTGAGGTGCTGGAAGGCGCCAGCCGGCCGGGCCACTTCGATGGCGTCTGCACCGTGGTGGCGCGCCTGTTCCTGCAGGTGCAGCCGGACGTGGCCGTGTTCGGCCGCAAGGACTACCAGCAGCTGGCGGTGATCCGGCAGATGGTGGCTGAGCTGTCGTTCCCGATCCAGATCGTCGGCGCGGACATCGTGCGCGACGAGGATGGCCTGGCCAAGAGTTCGCGCAACCAGTACCTGAGCGCCGAACAGCGCCCGGTCGCGACCACCATCCACCGCACCCTGCTGGGCATGCGCGAAGGCTACGTGGCCGGGCAGGCGCGTGATCGCATCGAGGCCGACGCCACGGCGGCATTGCAGGCGGCCGGTTTCCAGGTTGACTATGCGGTGCTGCGCACCCCGGAGCTGGCCGAGCCGACGTTCGATGGCGGTGGCCGCGTAGCGCTGATCGCCGCGCGCCTGGGCTCCACCCGCCTGATCGACAACCTGGAGTTCTGAGCCGCATGCGGCCCGGGGGCGCCCACAATGGGCGCCTCGCACCTTCCCATGGACGGGAGAACGGCAATGAAGACACCCTCCACTGACGCTGGTCGGCTTGCGCAGGTGTTGATCCTGGCCGTGCTGGCTGCCGGCGCAGCTGTTTGGCGGCCTGTTGTTCGCGCTCGAATTCAGGCGCACGCCGATGCCCGCGCTCACCGGCGGTGGACTGATGCTCGGGCTGGGCGTCTGCAGCGCCATCGCGGTGTTCCTGCCGATGGCGCTGCTCCCGCGATCTCGGCGGCTCCTGCGCCGGCCCCGCTTCGTGCTTGCAGGGGCTGCTCTGGGCGCGCTGGCCATGGCCATCCATGAATGGCCGGGCGCGATCCATGGGCCGCTGCTGCAGCGCCTGCGCTATGTGGATACATTCGATGTGATCAGCTATGGGCTGACGGTGTTGGCTGCAGGGGGCCTGGGCCTGGCCTCCGGGCTGGCCTTCCATACGGTGTTCAGGCTGTCACTGCAGGGCGGTGCCGTCCATGCCACGGCGCCGCCGCCGGGCGAGGGCGCCTGAACGGCCTTCAGCGTCCTGCCGCAGGCCCCTGACGACGGCCAAGCGGGTGCTAGAATCCGCTCTTTCCTTTGCCGTTGCAGCGCCCCCATGCACCTGTCCCTGCTCAAGACCAAGATCCACCGCGCCACCGTCACCCATTCCGAGCTGAACTACGAAGGCTCGATCGCCATCGATGACAACCTGCTGGCTGCCACCGGCATCCGCGAGTTCGAGCAGGTGCACATCTGGGACGTGACCAACGGTGCGCGCTTCTCGACCTATGCCATCCGCGCCGAAGCCGGCAGTGGCGTTGTCTCGCTCAACGGTGGCGCCGCGCGCCACGTGCAGGTCGGTGACATCATCATCATTGCCGCGTTCGCCAGCATGACCGAGCAGGAAGCCGACAGCTTCAAGCCGAAGCTGGTGTACGTTGATGGCAAGAACCAGATCACCCACACCAACGACACGATCCCGACCCAGGCCGCATGACAACGAACAACGGATTCGACTCGCTGCATTCCCACGCCCAGCGCCTGAAGGGCGCAAGCATCCCCGGCCTGCTCGCCGCCGAACCCGGCCGCGTGCAGGACCTGGCGCTGCGGGTCGGTCCGTTGTACGTCAACTTCGCCCGGCAGAAATACGATGCCGCGGCGTTGCAGGCATTGCTGGCGCTGGCTGCCGACCGTGATGTCGGTGGTGCCATCACCCGCCTGTTCCGTGGCGAGCAGGTCAACCTGACCGAAGGTCGCGCCGCGCTGCACACCGCACTGCGCGGCGACGTGGTCGATGCGCCGGTGGCGGCCGAGGCCTATGCCACCGCGCGCGAGATCCGCCAGCGCATGGGCGTGCTGGTGCGCGCGCTGGAAGACAGTGGCGTGACCGATGTAGTCAGTGTCGGCATCGGTGGTTCCGACCTTGGCCCGCGCCTGGTTGCCGACGCGCTGCGTCCGGTCAGCGGTGCGCGCCTGCGCGTGCATTTCGTATCGAACGTGGACGGCGCGGCCATGCAGCGTACGCTGGCCACGCTGGATCCGGCCAAGACCGCCGGCATCCTGATCTCCAAGACCTTCGGCACCCAGGAAACCCTGCTCAACGGCCAGATCCTGCACGACTGGCTGGGTGGCAGCGATCGCCTGTACGCGGTCAGTGCCAATCCGGAACGTGCCGCCAAGGCCTTTGCCATCGCCGCCGATCGTGTGCTGCCGATGTGGGATTGGGTCGGCGGCCGCTATTCGCTGTGGTCTGCGGTCGGTTTCCCGATCGCGCTGGCGATCGGCTTCGATCGCTTTGAACAGCTGCTGGAAGGTGCTGCGCAGATGGATGCGCATGCGCTGGATGCACCGCTGGAGCGCAACCTGCCGGTGCTGCACGGCCTGACCGACATCTGGAACCGCAACCTGCTGGGCCATGCCACGCATGCGGTGATGACCTACGACCAGCGCCTGGCGCTGTTGCCGGCCTACCTGCAGCAGCTGGTGATGGAAAGCCTGGGCAAGCGTGTGCAGCGTGATGGCCAGCCGGTCACCACCGATACCGTGCCGGTGTGGTGGGGCGGGGCGGGCACCGATGTGCAGCACAGCTTCTTCCAGGCACTGCACCAGGGCACCAGCATCGTTCCGGCCGACTTCATCGGCTGCGTGCACAACGACGATCCCTACACGATCAATCATCAGGCCCTGCTGGCCAATCTGCTGGCGCAGACCGAAGCACTGGCCAATGGCCAGGGCAGCGACGACCCGCACCGTGATTACCCGGGCGGCCGCCCGAGCACGCTGATCCTGCTCGACGCGCTGACCCCGCAGGCGCTGGGTGCGCTGATCGCCATGTACGAACACGCCGTGTACGTGCAGTCGGTGATCTGGAACATCAACGCCTTCGACCAGTTCGGTGTCGAACTGGGCAAGCAGCTGGCCAGCGGCCTGCTGCCGGCGCTGCAGGGCGAGGATGTGGCCGTTGCCGACCCGATGACCCGCGAGATCCTTGCGCAGCTGAAGCGCTGAGGCTCTGGTAGTGCCGGCCGCTGGCCGGCGACCTCATGAACGATTGAAGCATCACCTGGTTGCCGGCCAGCGGCCGGCACTACCAGAGCGGACGGGTTGCCGGCCTGCGGCCGGCACTACCATGAAGGGCGTGGTGCCTCAGCGGCTCGGGTCGCGTTCCGGGCTGGGCCGCTTGGCCAGCTTGCGCTGCAGCGAGCGCCGGTGCATGCCGAGCAGGCGCGCGGCTGCCGACACGTTGCCGCCGGTCTCGTGCATCGCCTGCTGGATGTGTTCCCACTGCAGGCGGCTGATCGGTGTCATCGCGTCGGGCACTTCCATTTCGCCATCGTCGGCCGGGCCGTCATCCTCCTCGCCCAAAGCGCGAAGGATCATCGGTACCGTGGCTGGCTTGGGCAGGTAATCGTCCGCACCGAGCTTGATCGCTTCCACCGCGGTGGCGATGCTGGCGTAGCCGGTCACCAGCAGGATGCGCATGTCCGCGCGCAGCGCACGCAGCGGCTGGATCAGCGCCAGGCCGGAATCGCTGCCCAGCTTCAGGTCGATCAGGGCGAACGCGGGTGGGTGCTGGCGCGCCAGTGCCAGCGCGCTGGCGGCATCCTGCGCGGTCTGCGTTTCAAGTCCCTTGCGGGCCAGGCTGCGCTGCAGGGTGCGCAGGTACAGTTCGTCGTCGTCGACCAGCAGGCCGAGGGTTGAGGCGCTCATGGGGTTTCCTCGCGTGGGGCCAGCGGCAGGCGGAAGCCGACGCGGCTGCCGGCCCCCTGGGCCGGGCGCATCCACATCTCGCCGTCGAGGCGTTCGATCGTGGCATGGGACAGGGCCAGGCCGACCCCCATGCCTTCACTCTTGCTGCTGCCGAACAGCTTGCCCGGCAGCACCGCGGCGCGCGCGTTGAAGCCGTGGCCGTAGTCGCGTACTTCGCCGATCAGATCGTCGCCTTCGATGCGCAGGTCCAGGTCCACGCGCGGCCGGCCGGCCTGTTCGCCGGCATCGGCGGCATTGTTGAGCAGGACCATCAGCAGGTGGCCCACGCCCGGGTCGAGCGGCAGCCGCAGCGGCGCATCGTCGTTGCGGTGCAGATCGATGGTCGGTCGCACCAGGCGCCATTGCTCCAGCACCTGCTGCGCGCTGGAATGGCTGCGTCCGGGCGCATCGGCCGAGGCCGGTGCGGCCAGCGCCAGCACGCGCTCACGGCACTGCACCAGCAGCTCGCGCAGGGTTTCCATGTCCTCGCGCACTTCCGGCTCTTCACTGCGTTCGGCCACGTCGTCGGCGAGCAGGGTCATGGTTGCCAGCGGCGTGTTCAGTTCATGCGCCACCGAGGCGGCATGGGTAGCCAGAGCGACGATGCCCTCGTTGCGGGCGAAGCGTTCGCGCAGGGCCGAGAGTTCCAGTTCGCGCTGGCGCAGCGCCAGCGCCAGGCGGGTGGAGAAGGCCAGTACGACCGCCGCGGAAATCAGGAAATTGGCGACCACGCCCCAGCGGTTGAGGTCCTGCGCGCGGAAATAGCCGTCCGGCAGGGGCTGGCCGAAGATGCCGCTGGCGGCGTAGCCGAGCAGGCAGGCCAGCGCGACCGCCAGCGCCCAGCGCAGGGGCAGGGCGAATGCGGCCAGTGCGATCAGGATCAGGAACAGCGAGCTGAACGGATTGGCCATGCCACCGCTCCAGCCGACCATCCAGGTCAGGATGATCACGTCCACCAGGATGTGGCCGAATGCAGTCAGCGGTGCGGTGTCGGCCGCTTCCGGGCGCAGCTGGGTATAGATGTTGAACAGGGCCAGCACCGCCACGCCGGCCCACAGCGGCAGCTGCGGCAACGGCAGCCCCAGCACCCAGGTGGCGACCAGGATGGTGGCGGCCTGGCCGCCTACTGCAAGCCAGCGCAGGCTGCACAGGGTTCGGAGAAACGGGGCGTCGGGACCGGTCATTCACGCTCATCGTATGCGTTCGTGCGTGACCGTGCCTGCGACAATCGGCCGCAGCCGTGCCGCCGGCTGAATGCGAGTCACCCCGAATGCAGGGCCGGGCGGTAGAATGCGCCCATGCACGACGCCGTCACCCGCCCGACTCCGCCCTCCGATGCCACTGCCTGGCCGCGCCGCCAGACCCATGCCGTCCAGATCGGCGGAGTCACCGTGGGCGGAGGCAAGCCGGTTGTGGTGCAGTCGATGACCAACACCGACACCTCCGACGTCGCCTCCAGCGTGAAGCAGGTGGCCGAGTTGTGGCGTGCCGGTTCGGAGATGGTGCGGCTGACCGTCAATACCGTGGAAGCCGCTGCGGCGATCCCGCGCATTGTCGACAAGCTGGCGATGATGGGCATCGACGTGCCGCTGATCGGCGATTTCCACTACAACGGCCACCAGCTGCTGACCGCCGAACCGGCATGTGCCGAAGCACTGGCCAAGTACCGCATCAACCCGGGCAACGTCGGCTTCGGCAAGAAGAAGGATCTGCAGTTCGCCCAGCTGATCGAATTCGCCATCCGTTACAACAAGCCGGTGCGCATCGGCGCCAACTGGGGCTCGCTGGACCAGGCCCTGGCGGCGAAGCTGATGGACGAGAACAACCTGCGCGAACAGCCCTGGGACGCCGGCCGCGTGTTGCGCGAGGCGCTGATCCGCTCGGCGCTGGATTCGGCCGAGCAGGCGGTGGAGCTGGGCCTGCCGCGCGATCGCATCGTGCTGTCGGCCAAGGTCAGTGGCGTGCAGGAGCTGATCGCGGTGTACCGCGACCTGGCGCAGCGCTCCGACTTCGCCCTGCACCTGGGCCTGACCGAGGCCGGTATCGGCAGCAAGGGCATCGTGGCATCGTCCGCGGCGCTGGGCGTGCTGCTGCAGGAAGGCATCGGTGACACCATCCGCATCTCGCTGACCCCGGAGCCGGGCCAGTCGCGCACGCAGGAAGTGATCGTCGCCCAGGAACTGCTGCAGACCACCGGCCAGCGTGCCTTCACGCCGCTGGTCACGGCCTGCCCGGGCTGCGGCCGTACCACCTCCGAGTTCTTCCAGGAGCTGGCCAAGGTGGTGCAGAACCACGTGCGCGAGAAGATGCCGCTGTGGAAGATCCACCACCCGGGGGCGGAGAACATGACCCTGGCGGTGATGGGCTGCATCGTCAACGGGCCGGGCGAATCGCGTCACGCCAACATCGGCATCTCGCTGCCGGGCACGGGTGAGACGCCTGCGGCGCCGGTGTTCGTCGATGGTGAGAAGAAGGTGACCCTGCGTGGCGACAACATCGCCCAGGAGTTCGTCGCCCTGATCGACGATTACGTCGAACACACGTATGTCCGAAGCGCCGGATAAGCCTGCGATCCTCGCCGCACCGGAGTCCGCCTCCGGCTTCCGCCACTGGATGGCGCGCAACGCCTGGCGCCTGGTCCTGTTGTTCGGTGGCGTGCTGCTGCCGTTGGCAGGCTTTGTTGCCCTGGCGGACGAAGTGCACGAGTTTGAATCGTTCCATTTCGACGCGCCCCTGCTGTGGCAGATGCATGGCCTGCATTCGCCGTGGCTGGACCGCTTCTTCGTGCTCATCTCGAAACTGGGCTACGAGTGGTTCCTGATCCCGGCCGACGTGCTGATCATCGGCGTGCTGCTGGGCTACCGGCGCTGGCGCGAGGCGACCTTCGTCGCGGTCAGCTTCGTAGGGTCGGCGCTGCTGAACATGGGCAGCAAGCAGTTCTTCCAGCGGCAGCGCCCCAGCCTGTGGGAATCGATCGCGCCGGAATCGACGTTCAGCTTCCCCAGCGGGCATGCGATGGGTTCGATGACCCTTGCCGTGACCTTGGTACTGCTCGCCTGGAACACCCGTTGGCGCTGGCCGGTACTGATGCTGGCACCCGCGTTCAGCCTGCTGGTAAGCGTGTCGCGGGTCTATCTGGGGGTGCATTACCCCTCCGACATCCTGGCCGGATGGTGTGCCGCGCTGGTTTGGGTGGTAGGGTGCTATCTGGTCATGTTCAGTCGCCGGCACCCTTGGCGACGTCACGGCCCGCCGCCAGCGAAGGCCAGCGAAGCACCAACACAGGGGGTTTGACGTGGATGGCCCTTGAGGGACGTCTACGTGATAGATCAGTTGTTTCGTTGCAGCAGGTTCTGCAAGACAGGGGGCAAGCACAACGCGCGGTACTGTGATGCGCAAGGCAGATCGCCGATGCCGCATTCCGGACGCGCTTGCAGGGTATCGGCACCCTGCCTAGCTTGACCTGCAATGGCCGCATTCGAAGAGGTACATGAATGACGATTCGAGTCTACCTGGTGGATGACCACGCGCTGGTCCGCACCGGTATGAAGATGATTCTGTCGGGGGAAACCGACATCGAGGTGGTGGGCGAAGCCGAGACCGGCGAAGACGCGCTGCGTGAAGTCCGCCAGCTGCTGCCGGATGTGGTGCTGTGCGACCTGCACCTGCCGGGCGTGAGCGGCATGGAAGTGACCGAGCGCATCGTCCGCAGCCACCGCAATACCCGCGTGGTGATCGTGTCGGTACTGGAAGACGGCCCGCTGCCCAAGCGCCTGCTCGAAGCCGGTGCGGCCGGTTACATCGGCAAGGGCTGCGATGCGCAGGAACTGCTGCGTGCGGTGCGTGATGTGGCGGCCGGTCGTCGCTACCTGGGCACCAGCATCGCGCAGAATCTGGCGCTGTCGACAGTGGAAGGCAATGGTTCGCCGTTCGACAACCTGTCGCCGCGCGAGCTTGAGGTGGCCCTGTTGCTGACCCAGGGCCTGCGCCAGGAAGACATCGCGCGGCGCCTGAGCCTGAGTGCGAAGACGGTGAACACGCACAAGGCGCGGTTGTTCGAGAAGATGGGGATCCACGACAACATCGCGCTGGCGCGGATGGCCAGCCAGTACGGGTTGGTGGATCCGGCACGGCCGCTGTAAGGGGTTCGGCCAACGGCTGAGCCCCTCGCGGTGTGCGGCAGGATTCGTGGGGTTGGCCCTGCGGAGGGATTGCGCAGGGGACGCCGTGAATCCATCCCTGGAGGCTCGGGCGCGCCATCCATGGCGCTTACGCCCCTGCGCAATCCCTCCGCAGGGCCACGGACAGGTTCCGTGCGCGTCCAGCGCGGAATTGAAGAAGGAAGAGCAGGAGCGGGTCGCGTGCTTTGCGCACTCGTCGCCCGGGGTCGGATCCCTTTCCCGGTGGGAAAGGGCTCTGACCCCTGATGATGCCGGAGCCGAGCATGGGCTCGGCTCTGCACCTTTGTCGGGCTCAGTGGCCGCGTACGCGCTGGATGATCTTGGCGGCGTCTGCGGCGCTGGCGCGCACCTTGTCCCATTCGCCGTTGGCGATCCAGTTGCCCGGCACCATCCACGAACCACCGATGCAGACCACGTTCTTCTGCTCGAGGTATTCGGCGGCGGTGTTCTCGGTGATGCCGCCGGTCGGGCACAGCTTCAGGTCCGCCACCGGGCCGGCCAGTCCCTTGATCATTGCCAGGCCACCCACAGCCGTGGCCGGGAACAGCTTGCACACGCGGAAGCCGCGGGCGTAGAGCGACAGCAGCTCGGTCGGGGTGGCCGCACCCGGCACCACCGGCAGCGGTGCGGCGGCCAGTGCATCAGCCAGTGCCGGCGGCGTACCCGGGGTCACCAGGAAGTCCGCACCCGCATCGATCGACTGCTGCATCTGCTCCACGGTCAGCACCGTACCGGCACCCACCACCACGTCCGGCAGCTCGCGCTTGAGCATCGCCAATGCTTCCATCGCCACTGGCGTACGCAGGGTCAGCTCGATCGCCGGCAAGCCACCTTCCAGCAGCGCCGCACTGACCGCCCGCGCCTGGTCCAGCGTATGAATCGTCACCACCGGCAGGATGCCCGCCGCACGCAACAGCTCCGCCGCCTTCACCTGATGTTGTTCGATACCCATGCTTTTGCCCTTGCCTTTTGCTCTTCTTGATTCAGTGGCCGCAGCGCAAATGACGCGCCGGGAATTGTCCAAGGGCAGTAGAGCGCCCTGGCCGGGACCGTGAGCGGCATGGATGCCGCGACCGAGCCCCCATGGATGGGTTTACGGCGTGTCCCGGCCAGGGCGCTCTACTGCCCAGGCCGGGAAGCCTGCCGCGGCTTTTCGCTTCAGGCGTCCTTCGCCTCATGCGGCGCCGCCGCCGCTGCGGCATCGTGCCCCAGCTCATATTCCGCGTCGTACTCCCACGGCCCGCCATCAGCCGCCGCCGGCCCGCACGAAATCGAAATCGCACCCTGATCAGCCGGACCCACCACGCGACGGTTGATCGCGAACAGGTTGCGGCCCAGGTCATGCGCAGCCGGTGCTGTGTTCGGCGCCAGCGGACGTGCCGCCCATTCGGCCGCGTCCACCAGCACTTCCAGCGTGCCAGCCTCGCCATCCAGGCGGATCATGTCGCCCTCGCGGACCTTGGCCAGCGGACCGCCGCGTGCCGCTTCCGGCGTCACGTGGATCGCCGCCGGAATCTTGCCCGAGGCGCCGGACAGGCGACCGTCGGTGACCAGCGCCACGCGCCGGCCCTGGTTCTGCAGCAGGCCCAGCAGCGGCGCCAGCGAATGCAGTTCCGGCATGCCGTTCGCACGCGGGCCCTGGTAACGCACCACCGCCACGAAGTCCTGCGGCAGCAGGCCACCGGCGTGCAGCTTGTTCAGCACCTGCGGTGCATCGACCACCACGGCCGGCGCTTCGATCGTGCGGTACTGCGGCTTTACCGCCGACAGCTTGATCAGCGACTTGCCGAGGTTGCCGCGCAGCAGGCGCAGGCCGCCCTGGTGCTCGAACGGATTGTCGACGCCACGCACCACTTCGTCATCGGCGCTGCGTTCCAGGCCCGGCAGGTAGACCAGCTGGCCATCGCGCAGCAGCGGTTCGCGTGCGTAGTCGGCCATGCCGCCGCGCGCCACGCTGACCAGATCGCCGTGCATCAGGCCCGCCTTGATCAGCTCGCCGAACACGAACGCCGGGCCGCCAGCGGCCGCGAAGCGGTTCACGTCGGCCTCGCCGTTCGGATAGACGCGGGCCAGCAGCGGAATCAGCTGCGACAGTTCGTCGAAATCGTCCCAGGTCAGCACGATACCGGCGGCACGCGCCACTGCGATCCAGTGGATGGTGTGGTTGGTCGAACCGCCGGTGGCCATCAGCGCGATGACCGCGTTGATGATCGCGCGCTCGTCGATGATCCGGCCCAGCGGACGGAAGTCGTCGCCCAGTGCGGTGATGTCCAGTGCACGTTCGGTCGCTTCGCGGGTCAGCGCGTCGCGCAGCGGCGTGCCCGGATTGACGAACGACGCGCCCGGCAGCTGCACGCCCATCGCTTCCAGCAGCACCTGGTTGGAATTGGCGGTGCCGTAGAAGGTGCAGGTGCCGGCGCCGTGGTACGAGGCGGACTCGGCTTCCAGCAGCTCTTCGCGGGTGGCTTCGCCGGCGGCATAGCGCTCGCGCACTTCCGCCTTCTGCTTGTTGGGGATGCCCGGGGTCATCGGGCCGGCCGGCACGAACACCGCCGGCAGGTGGCCGAAGGCCAGCGCACCGATCAGCAGGCCGGGCACGATCTTGTCGCACACGCCGAGGTAGACGGTGCTGTCGAACATGTCGTGGCTGAGCCCGATCGCGGTCGCCTGCGCGATCACATCGCGCGAGAACAGCGACAGTTCCATGCCGCCGCGGCCCTGGGTGACGCCGTCGCACATCGCCGGCACACCGCCGGCCACCTGTGCCGTAGCACCGAGCTCGCGGGCGATCTCGCGGATCTGCTCGGGATAGGTCTCGAACGGCTGGTGCGCCGAGAGCATGTCGTTGTAGGCGGTGATGATGCCCAGGTTCGGCGTCACGCCGCCGCGCAGGCGGCTCTTGTCGGTGCCGCCACAGGCGGCGAATCCGTGGGCGAGGTTGCCGCAGCTCAGGCGGCTGCGGAACGGGCCTTCGCGCAGGGAGGCGTCGATCGCGGCCAGGTAGGCGGCACGCGAGGCGGCGCTGCGGCGGATGACACGCTCAGTGATGGCTTGCAGTTGCGGATGGAGGCTCATTGGCTACCGGCATTCAAGGTGGCGAGAGGCAAGCGGCGGCAGGGCGCCGCCGCCGACATCAATCAGCCCAGTGGACGCGCAGGCGCGCGCCTTCCAGGTTGATCGCGTTGAGGATCGGGTACTGCTGGGGGTCGTTGCTGTCCAACGCCTGGCGCAGCACCTGCAGCTTCTGCTTGCCGCGCAGCAGCAGCAGGCGCTGGCGGCATTGGCGCAGCCCATGCGGGGTCAGCGTGATGCGCAGCGGCCACTGGTTCGCGCCCGGGCAGCCGGTGGCATCCAGCGCCGCGTAGGGCAGGGTGCTTTCCAGTGCGCGGGCCAGGTCCTTCGAGCCGGGGAACAGCGAGGCGGTGTGGCCGTCGTTGCCCATGCCCAGTGCCACCAGGCTCGGCGGCTGGCTGTGCTGGGCCTGCAGGTTGGCGCTGTAGACGCATTCGGGCAGCGGCTTGCCGATGCGCACCAGCGGATCAAAATGGGCACCCTCGGCACGCTTGAGCAGGTGCTCGCGCACCAGCCATGCGTTGCTGTCGCGATCCTGCGGCGACAGCCAGCGCTCGTCGGCCAGGCTCACTTCAACCCGGTCCCAGTGCACGTCCAGTTCGGCCAGCGCCTGGTAGACCGGTGCCGGCGTGGTGCCGCCGGACAACAGGATGCGGGCGCGGCCCACTTCATTGATGTCGTGGTTGAGGGTCTGCGCCATCTCGGCGGCTACCGCTTCGATCCAGCCGTCGGCATCGCCGTGGTGGATGAACTCGACGCGGTCGTCGTGGAAGGTGGGGCTCATGCGGCAACTCCAGGTGCGTCACGTTCGGCATCGGCGGCATAGGCGGCGGCGCCCAGCAGTCCGGCATGGGGATGCATCACGGCCAGCGACGGCACCCGCGCCATGATCGAAGAGAACCGCCCCTTGTGTTCGAAGCGCTGGCGGAACCCGGAGTGCTGCAGCGAATCGAGCATCTTCGGGGTCAGTCCACCGGTGAGGAACACGCCGTCCCAGGCGCCCTGGGTCAGTACCAGGTCGCCGGCAATGGCGCCGAACACGGCGCAGAACACATCGACGGTGCGCATTGCCTGCGGATCGCCATGCAGGGCGCGGGCGGTCACGTCCACCGGCTGCAGCTGGCCCGGGTCGATACCGGCCATCTCGCACACCGCGCGATGGATGTTGACCAGGCCGGGGCCACAGATCAGGCGCTCATTGGAGACGCGGCCGAATTGCTCGGACAGGATCTCCAGGATGCGGATCTCCTCCGGCGTTCCCGGCGGGAAGCTGACATGGCCGCCTTCGGTTTCCAGCGGGTAGCAGCGGCCGTGGCGCAGGATCAGGCCCCCGACGCCGAGCCCGGTACCGGGCCCGATCACCGCATAGTTGCGTGGCTGGCCCGGCTTGCCCGGGACCCAGGCGGCGCCACCGACCTGGACCACGTCCTCGGGTTGCAGCAGCGAGATCGCCATTGCCTGTGCGGCGAAGTCGTTGATCAGGTGCAGCTCGTCGAAACCGAGCATCGCCGCGGTGCGGCTGCGCGAGATCACCCACGGATGATTGGTGATGCGTGCCTCGTCACCGTCTACGCGACCGGCCACCGCGAACACGCCGCGGCTGGCGGCAGCGCCGATCTGCTCAAGGTGATAGCGGGCGGCATCGCCAAGCGACGGGAACTCCGCCACTGCGTACTCGCGGATGCTCTCCTTCAGCAATGGCGCGTCCAGTGAGGTGTCGGCCAGGGCGAAGCGGGCGTTGGTGCCACCGATGTCGGCGACCAGCACCGGCTGCGAGTTGGCACTCATGCCGACGCCTCGCTGTCCGGTGCGTCCACGCCCTGCGGCAGGAACTCCGTTGCGTTGCTCGGGCCCCATTGGCCGGCGGGATAGGGTTCCAGCGGCAGCTTGGCCTCCTTCCAGGCGTCGGCCACGCTGTCGATCCACGCCCAGGCGGCGCGCACTTCGTCGTCACGCACGAACAAGGTGTGGTTGCCGTTGAACGCATCCAGGAACAGGCGTTCGTACGCGATGCGGCGATGCAGGCCGGTCGGCACCGACAGTTCCAGTTCCAGCGGATGCAGTTCCAGCGCGCCCCATTCCGGGCCGGCCAGGCTGCTCATCAGTCCCAGTTCGATGTTCTCCTGCGGCTGCAGCTGGAACACCAGGCGGTTCGGTGCGGCCTGGGCGCGCTGCGGGCGCTCGAACAGCCAGTGGGTGACCGGCTTCAGCGTGACCACCACGCGGGTGGTGCGCTCGGGCAGGCGCTTGCCGGTGACCAGGTGGAACGGCACGCCGCTCCAGCGCCAGTTGTCGATGTGCGCGGTGACGCCGGCGAAGGTTTCCACGTCGCTGCCTTCCGGCGGCTGGTAGGCCTGCGCCGGCTGGCCGTTGATGGTACCGGCGGTGTAGCGGCCGCGGATGCTGTCACGCGCGGCGTGCCTGGCATCAAGCGGACGCAGCGCGCGCAGCACCTTGACCTTCTCGTCGCGGATGCGATCGGCTTCCAGCGAGGCCGGCGGCTCCATCGCCACCATGCACAGCAGCTGCAGGATGTGGCTCTGCACCATGTCGCGCAGCGCGCCGGAGCGGGCGTAGTAGGCGTCGCGGCCATCCACGCCTTCGCTCTCGGCCACCAGGATGTGCACCGATTCGATGTAGTTGCGGTTCCATACCGCTTCCAGCAGCGTATTGCCGAAGCGCAGGGCGATCAGGTTCTGCACCGCCGCCTTGCCCAGGTAGTGGTCGAGACGGAACACACGGTCCTCGTCGATCCACTGGCCGATGGTGCTGATGATTTCCTCGGCGCTCTCGCTGTCGCTGCCGATCGGCTTCTCCAGCATCAAGCGTGCCGGCGCGGCGAGGGCGCCACCCTTGGCCAGGCCTTCGCAGGTGGAGATGTACAGGCCCGGCGGAATGGCCAGGTAGCTGACGCACTTGCGATGCACCAGATCGGAGACAGCGGCGGCGACCGAGTCGACGTCGCGCAGGTCGACCGAACGGTAGTCGATGCGGCGCAGCAGGCCGTT
Source organism: Stenotrophomonas sp. YJH_SMC_91 (assembly GCF_059368495.1). Lineage (NCBI taxonomy): Bacteria > Pseudomonadati > Pseudomonadota > Gammaproteobacteria > Lysobacterales > Lysobacteraceae > Stenotrophomonas > Stenotrophomonas sp. YJH_SMC_91. Next base: position 74,241 of record NZ_JCAFRT010000006.1, read on the forward strand.
GATGTCGTCCTGCGAGGCCATCGGCATGGCCTGCTGCAGGCGCGGGCGCAGGATGTCATGGAAGGCTTCGGTGTCATGCCCGGACAACGCCAGTGCGCGGATGCGGAAGTCCTCCGGCAGCAGGCCGTCGCCAAGCAGGCGAAGCAGCGAAGGGAACAGGTAGCGCTGGGCCAGATCACCTGTGGCACCGAACAGGAAGAGGGTGTCGTGCATCGCTCGAGTTTCAGATCCGGGTGACATCGTTGTCAATCGCTTCATGGCTGGGTTCGGGGGACATCCGCGCAACTGCCTGTCCGAGGTTCGTTGGGGGCGTTCTCCGGGGCACCGGAAGACCGTTCCATTCGAAACCACTACCCCGGCGGAACCTTCGTTCAACCGCCGACGCAGATCGGTGCGCACCGATCATCGGATAGTGCCACGTGAAAACGTTTACATGGCAGAATGGGCAACTGTATTCGATTGCAGTGCTCGCCGTCATGCGGCAAGCGCGCAATCATCACTGCCATCGGGAGGGCCGAGGCAGTCCCAAAAGACAGCCCGGCTTCGGGCGGACCGGATAGGTGATATGGCAAAAGTGCAGTTGCAGGGTGTGCGCAAGGTCTATGACAACGGCCAGGTCGCGGTGAAGGACGCCACCTTCGAGGTCGCCGACGGCGAGCTGATGGTGCTGGTCGGTCCCTCCGGCTGTGGCAAGTCGACCCTGCTGCGGATGGTGGCTGGCCTGGAAGAGATCAGCGGCGGCACGCTGACCATCGGTGATCGCGTGGTCAACGATGTGGCGCCGAAGGATCGCGACATCGCGATGGTGTTCCAGAGCTACGCGCTGTACCCGCACATGACGGTGGCCGAGAACCTGGCCTTCGGCCTGAAGCTGCGCGGCCATGACAAGGCCACCATCGACAAGCGCATCGCCGAGGCGGCGCAGACGCTGGGCCTCACCGAGATGATGGACAAGCTGCCCAAGGCGATGTCCGGCGGCCAGCGCCAGCGTGTTGCGCTGGGTCGGGCGCTGGTGCGCGAGCCGGCGGTGTTCCTGCTTGACGAGCCGCTGTCCAATCTGGATGCCAAGCTGCGCCACAGCGTGCGTACCGAAATCGCGCAGCTGCACCGCAAGCTGGGCACCACCATGATCTACGTGACGCACGATCAGGTCGAGGCGATGACCCTGGGCCAGCGCATCGTGGTGCTGAAGGACGGCATCATCCAGCAGATCGATACGCCGATGGCGCTGTACGACCGTCCGGCCAATCTGTTCGTGGCCGGCTTCCTCGGCAGCCCGGCGATGAACGTGCTGCGCGGCACGCTGCAGGGCGATGCCAGCGGCGTGACCGTGGTCGACGGCGACTGGCGTGCACCGCTGGGCCAGGCCACGATCGATCCGGCGTGGCTGCAGAAGCCGATCGCGGTGGGCGTGCGTCCGGAGCACCTGCAGCCGGCCAGCGCCGATGATGCGCATGCGTTCACCGCGCGCATCGAAGGCATCGAGCCGGTCGGCAACGAGATCTTCGTGAATCTGAGCAGTGGCCAGCACGCGCTGACCATGCGCGTGGCGCCGCAGGCGCTGCCGGCGGTGGGCGAGCAGATCCGCGTGGCGATCCACCCGCAGGGCCTGCATTTCTTCAGCGCGGAAACCGGCGAGCGCCTGTAAGGGGTAGGGCCGGGCGCTGGCCGGCTACCTCAATCATGCGTGGTTGCCGGCCAGCGGCCGGCACTACCATTTCAGGCGTGTGGACCAACGGTCCGCACCCACCAGTGCAGATCCCCACCAACCTGCTTCAGCGCGCCAACCCATCCAGCAATGGCACGCGCTGCGCGATGGCATCACCCACCCGCAGGTCAGCATCACCCGCCTCCAGTGGCAGCACCGCCAGCGCCAGGTCGCCGGCCACGCAAGCGATCGTGCCCAGCGCCGCGCCGTCCTGCTGCACGCCATCGCCGGCCTGCGCCGGTGCCGCGGTATGCAGAAGCTGCACCGCGCGCTTGGCCTTGCCGAGGAAGTGGGTGCGGGCAACGATTTCCTGGCCGGGATAGCAGCCCTTCTTCACGCTGTAGCCGTTCAGACGGTCCAGGCCCAGCTGCTGCGGGGTCCATACCTCGCGCTGGCCTTCTTCCAGCCGCGGCAGCCCGTAGCGCAGGTCGGCCTGGCGCCAGGCCAGGGCGAAAGCGGCCTCATCGGTTTCGCTGCCGGCCGCTAAGGCATCGGCGGCGCCGATGCGCAGGGTGCGCGGCAGGGCATCGCTGCCCAGGTCCAGTTCCCAGCCATCACCTGCGGCCTGCGCAATCGCGGCGCCGCTGGCGGCCTCGGGCGCAGTGAACGCCCCGGCCGCCGCCAGATCGTCGCGCACCAGCACCTTCACCTTGCGGCGGAACACGAAGCGCTGCAGTTGCGACGCAATCGCATCGGCATCGCCATCCGCCAGCACCAGCATCAGGTGGTCGTCGGCCAACCGCAGCAGCTGGAACGCCGCCAGGGTGCGGCCCTTGGCGCTCAACCAGGCACTCCACTGCCAGTGCAGCAGGGGCAGGGCGGTGACATCGCTGCTGAACTGGGCGTGGGCAAAGACAGCCGCATCCGGGCCCTGCAGGCTCAGCAGCTGGTGGCCGGGCAGGCGCGGATATCCGACGAAAGCAGGGGGCAGGTTGTCAGGCACGTGAACGAGGTCTAAAATTTGTGCGTTGCGAGACCGAACATGATAGGCCAAACAACCCCCACTCCCGACGACGAATCTGAAGCTCCGCTGGTCCCCGCGGCACCCGTGCCCGTGGAACAGGAAAAAGCAGAAGAATTCGGCGGCCGCGGCGGACTTGATCCGGTGCGGTATGGCGATTGGGAGAAAAACGGACGCTGCATCGATTTCTGATCAGCATTTAGCCAACGCGGCCGCGTGCCGCCCAGCCGAGACAACGAGCCCAGCGAATGGCGACCAGACAACGCCCACTTTCCCCGCACCTTCAGGTGTATCGCTGGCAGATTCAGATGGCCACCTCGATCCTGCATCGAGCCACTGGCGTCTTTCTGTCTGTTGGTGCCCTCATCATCGCTGCCGGCCTGCTGGCCCTGATGATGGGGCCCGAGTCCTGGAACTGCTTCACCGGCCATGCCGGGGCCTGGTATGGCCGCGTGTTCCTGTTCGCGTGGACATGGTCGTTCGCCTATCACCTGTGCAATGGCATCCGCCATGTGGTGCAGGACTTCGCCATCGGCTTCAGCATCCCCGCCTTCATCCGCAGCAGCTGGCTGTCGGTCACCGGCAGCCTGGTGATCACCCTGCTGGTGTGGGCCTATGCGATGTTCGGAGGTGCCGCGTGAGCAAGTTCCGTACCCCGTTGAAGAACGTGCGTGGCCTTGGCTCGGCCAAGACCGGCACCGAGCACTTCGTGCATCAGCGCCTGACCGCTGCCGCGCTGGTGGTGCTGGGCATCTGGTTCCTCGTCTTCGTGCTGGGCCTGCTGGGCTCGGACTACGCGACCGCCGCCGCCGCCGTGGCCAAGCCGTGGAACGCAGTGCCGCTGATCGGCCTGCTGATCGCCATGTTCTGGCACGCGCAGCTCGGCATGCAGGTCGTGCTGGAAGACTACATCCACGAATCGCTGCTGGCCCTGGTGCTGCAGACCGCGGTGAAGTTCGTCGCCGTGCTCGGCATGATCGTCAGTGTGTTTGCGGTGGGCCGCATCGCCCTCGGCGTTGCCTGAGCCCAGGCACCTACACAGGAATCCAGATTAGATGTCCGCTTACAAGATCACCGAACACAAGTACGACATGGTCGTGGTCGGCGCCGGCGGCGCCGGCCTGCGCGCCACGTTCGGCCTGGCCGCCAAGGGCCTGCAGACCGTGTGCCTGACCAAGGTCTTCCCGACCCGTTCGCACACCGTTGCCGCCCAGGGCGGTATCTCGGCCGCACTCGCCAACATGGGCGAAGACGACTGGCGCTACCACTTCTTCGACACCATCAAGGGGTCGGACTGGCTGGGCGACCAGGACGCCATCGAGTACATGTGCCGTGAGGCCATCCCGGCCATCATCGAGCTCGAACACTACGGCGTGCCGTTCTCGCGCACCGCCGAAGGCAAGATCTACCAGCGTCCGTTCGGTGGCATGACCACCAAGTACGGCGAAGGCCCGGCGGCGCAGCGTACCTGCGCGGCGGCCGACCGTACCGGCCACGCGATGCTGCACACCCTGTACCAGCAGTCGCTGAAGCACGATGCGCGCTTCATGATCGAGTACTTCGCGCTCGACCTGATCTTCGACGACGAAGGCGCCTGCCGCGGCGTGCTGGCCCTGGACATGTCCGACGGCACCCTGCACCTGTTCCGCGCCCAGGGCGTGGTACTGGCCACCGGCGGCTACGGCCGTGCCTACTTCAGCGCCACCTCGGCGCACACCTGCACCGGCGACGGTGGCGGCCTGGCCATGCGTGCCGGCATCGCCATGCAGGACATGGAGTTCGTGCAGTTCCACCCGACCGGCATCTACGGCGCCGGCTGCCTGATCACCGAGGGTGTCCGCGGTGAAGGTGGCATCCTGCGCAACAGCAGCGGCGAGCGCTTCATGGAGCGCTACGCGCCGCACTACAAGGACCTGGCCTCGCGCGACGTGGTCAGCCGTTCGATGACCATCGAGATCCGCGAAGGCCGCGGTGTCGGCGAGCACAAGGACCACATCCTGCTCGACCTGACCCACCTCGGCCCGGGCGTGATCGACGACAAGCTGCCGGGCATCGCCGAAAGCGCCCGCATCTTTGCCGGCGTCGACGTGCACAAGCAGCCGATCCCGGTCATCCCGACCGTGCACTACAACATGGGCGGCATCCCGACCAACTACCACGGCGAAGTGGTGCAGAAGGTCGGCGACAACGACAATGCCGTGGTGCCGGGCCTGTACGCCATCGGTGAAGCGGCCTGCGTGTCCGTGCACGGCGCGAACCGACTGGGCTCGAACTCGCTGCTGGACCTGGTGGTGTTCGGTCGTGCGGTGGCCAACCGCTGCGCCGAGACCATCAAGCCGGGCGCATCGCACAAGCCGCTGCCGGCCGATGCCTGCGACAAGGCGCTGGGCCTGCTGGACAAGCTGCGCCACGCCAACGGCGATACCCCGACCTCGGTCATCCGCGATCGCATGCAGCGCACCATGCAGGCCGACGCGGCCGTCTTCCGCACCAGCCAGACGCTGAAGGAAGGCTGCGAGAAGATGGACAAGATCTTCGACTCGTTCCAGGACGTGAAGGTCTCCGACCGTTCGCTGGTGTGGAACTCGGACCTGATCGAGACCTACGAGCTGAACAACCTGCTGCTCAACGCGGTGGCGACGATCAACTCGGCCGAACAGCGCAAGGAAAGCCGTGGTGCGCATGCGCACGAGGACTATCCGGACCGCGACGACGTCAACTGGCAGAAGCACACCCTGGTCAGCGTCGACGAGAAGGGCAAGTGCAGCTTCGACTACCGTCCGGTGCACATGTACACGTTGACCGACGACGTGTCCGTGGTGCCGCCGAAGCCGCGCGTGTACTGATCCGACCCCGCCTACCATGCAATCCGCGCCCAAGGGCGCGGGCCGCCTGAGCCAACGAGAGCAGCCATGGCCGAGTTTTCACTCCCCAAGAATTCCAAGATCACGAAGGGCAAGCACTTCCCCGTCAAGAGCGGCGGCAAGAACGTGCGCACCTTCAAGATCTACCGCTGGAGTCCGGACGACGACAGCAACCCGCGCACCGATACCTATGAAGTCGATCTGGACGCCTGTGGCCCGATGGTCCTGGACGCCCTGATCAAGATCAAGAACGAGATCGACCCGACCCTGACCTTCCGCCGCTCGTGCCGCGAAGGCATCTGTGGTTCGTGCGCGATGAACATCGACGGCACCAACACCCTGGCCTGCACCCGAGCCATCTCGGACTGCGGCAAGAAGGAAGTGCCGATCTACCCGCTGCCGCACATGAACGTGGTGAAGGATCTGGTTCCGGACCTGACCCACTTCTACGCGCAGTACGCCTCGATCAAGCCGTGGATCCGCACCCAGACCCCGGCACCGCCGGACCGTGAGCGCCTGCAGTCGCCGGAAGACCGCAAGAAGCTGGACGGCCTGTACGAGTGCATCCTGTGCGCCTGCTGCTCGACCAGCTGCCCGAGCTACTGGTGGAACGGCGAGCGTTACCTGGGCCCGGCGATCCTGCTGCAGGCCTACCGCTGGATCATCGACTCGCGCGATGAGGACACCGGTGCGCGCCTGGACGATCTGGAAGATCCGTTCAAGCTGTACCGCTGCCACACCATCATGAACTGCGCCCGGACCTGCCCGAAGGGCCTGAACCCGGCGCTGGCGATCGCCGAGATCAAGAAACTGATGATGGAACGCCGCGCCTGATCGGCTCTGGCCGTACCCGGTAGAGCCACGCCATGCGTGGCTGTGCCACCCCAGTAGAGCCACGCCATGCGTGGCTTTGCTGTATCTGGAGAAACACGATGGAAGAAGACGTTCTGCTGAAGAAGCTGCGCTGGCGCTGCCGCCGCGGCATGCGTGAGCTGGACCAGCTGTTCGGCCGTTATCTCGACCACGAATGGAGCACTGCGCCGACCGAGGAGCGCGAGGTTTTCCTGTTCCTGCTCGACTGCGAGGACGATAAGTTGTGGCGCTGGTTCATGGGCTATGAGGCCTGCCCGCATGCGCACGCGATCCCCCTCATGCAGAAGATCCTCGCCCTCAAGCCTTGAGTGGCGCCCCTCGCGGCTGCAGGCCGCCGCCCTGCTGGCGGTGCTGCTGGCCGCACCCTGGCTGCTGCGCGCATCGGATCTGCCGCCCCGGCTGCTGACGCCGGCGGTGTTGCTGGCCTGGGGCATCGGGTTGGCCGAACTGGCCTGGCGCCAGCGCAGGCCGCGCGTGCAGGTGCTTCTGCCGGTACCGCCCGAGCCGCTGCAGGTGGCCGGGCAGGACGTCGATGCACCACAACTGGTCGTGCGTGGGCCATGGCTGTTGTTGCTCTGGCGTCAGGATCGGCGCCGCCGGCGCCTGCTGTTCTGGCCCGATGTGCTCGATTCCAGGCAGCGACGTGAACTGCGACTGGCCGTGGCTGCACGCGGCGTTTCCCGTAGGCCCCGGTCGATGGCACCATAAGCTGAATTGACCGGCGTGCCTGCATGTTCAAACCCATTCCCGTGGCCATTGGCCTGCGCTACCTGCGCGCCAAGCGCCGCAACGGCTTCATCTCCTTCATCTCGATGGCATCGATCCTGGGCATCGCGCTCGGCGTTACGGTGCTGATCACCACCCTGGCGGTGATGAGCGGTTTCCAGAAGGAAATCCGCAGCCGCCTGCTGCAGATGACCGCGCACACCACCATCAGCCGCGACGGCGAGCCGATGCCGGACTGGATGCGCGTGGTGGACGTCGCCCGCAAGGACCCGCGCGTGGCCGGTGCCGCGCCGTACATCGAGATCCAGTCGATGATCAGCGGCCCGCGCGTGCAGGGCGCAATCATCCAGGGCATCGATCCGGCGCTGGAGCCGAAGGTGTCGGTGATCGACAAGAAGGTCACCAAGGGCAGCTATGACAGCCTCAAGCCGGGCAGCTTCAACGTGCTGCTGGGCAAAGAGCTGGCGGTCTGGCTGGGCGTGGACGTTGGCGACCAGGTGCTGGTGACCTTTGCAGAAGTGCAGGGCACGCCCGCTGGCGCAGTGCCACGGATGAAACGCTTCACCGTCAGCGGCATCTTCGAGGCCGGCTACAACGAGGTCGACCGCGGCGTCGGCTTCGCCAACATGCAGGACCTGGAGCGCGTGCTGCGTTCCGATGGCGCTACCGGCGTGCGACTGAAACTGCACGACATGGACCGCTCGCTGGAAGTGGGCGTGGACCTGGCGCAGAGCCTCGGCGGCGCTTACCGGGTAAGTGACTGGACCCAGCAGAACGCCAACCTCTACCACTCGCTGCGCATGGAGAAGGTAGTGATGGGCATCCTGCTGTCGCTGATCATCGCCATGGGCGCTTTCAACCTGGTGTCGTCGCAGGTGATGCTGGTCACCGACAAGCAGGCCGACATCGCCATCCTGCGCACCCTTGGCCTGACTCCGGGCGGGGTGATGCAGGTGTTCATGGTGCAGGGTTCGCTGATCGGCATCTTCGGCACGCTGGCCGGCCTGATCGGCGGCATCACCCTGACCCTCAACCTGGAACGCATCCTCGGCGCCATCGAGAGCGTGTTCAACGTCAAGCTGCTGCCGGAGGATGTGTACTACATCACCGGCCTGCCGACCGACATGCAGACCGGCGACGTGGTGGCGATCACCGTGGTCGCGCTGCTGATGAGCTTCCTGGCCACCCTGTATCCCGCTTGGCGGGCAGCACGCACCCAGCCGGCGGAGGCCCTGCGTTATGAATAAGGTCTTCAACCGCGGCGACGAAGTGATCCGCGCCGAAGCACTGGGCAAGACCTACGCCGAAGGGCGCATGCAGACCCCGGTGTTCGATGGCCTGGACCTGACCGTGACCGCCGGCGAGACGGTGGCGATCATCGGTGCCTCCGGCGCCGGCAAGAGCACGCTGCTGCACCTGCTGGGCGGCCTGGACATTCCAACCGCCGGCGAGGTCTACGTGACCGGGCAGCGCATGTCGGCGCTGTCGGATACCGCGCGCGGTCTGCTGCGCAACCAGGCGCTGGGCTTCGTCTACCAGTTCCATCACCTGCTGCCGGAGTTCACCGCGCTGGAAAACGTGATGATGCCGGTACTGCTGGCTGGCACTGCGGTAGCAGAAGCGAGCAGCCGGGCCACCACGCTGCTGGAAGCGGTCGGCCTCGGCCACCGCCTGGATCACAAGCCGGGCGAGCTGTCTGGTGGTGAGCGGCAGCGTGCTGCGGTGGCGCGGGCACTGGTCAATCACCCAGCCTGCGTGCTGGGTGACGAGCCGACCGGCAACCTGGATGACCGCACGGCCGCCACGGTGTTCGAGCTGATGCTGGAACTGAATCGTGCGCGTCACACCAGCCTGGTGCTGGTCACCCACGACCGCAGCCTGGCGCGCCGCCTCGACCGGGTGCTGGAGCTGCGCGAAGGGCGCTTGCACGCACTGGCCCACGCCGATGTCTGAGGCGCCGGGGCCGCTTTGGTGGAAGCCGACCCTGGTCGGCTGCTCCTGCAGGGCAGGCGCCAACCAAGGTTGGTGACTACCGGAATACGGGGCCTTGGGTCTGCTTTGGTAGAGGTCGGCCTTGGTCAACCGCCGACCAGCGCCTGAATGGGGCTTTCGGTCGTCGCGCCGGCGTTGCCGGCCCGGGCGCATGATGGCGACAGTTCCCCGAGGAGATCGCCATGAAGACCCCGTTCCTGGTGGCCGGACTCTGCCTGGCGCTGGCCGCGTGTGCGACCACTGGCCGGCTCAGCAGCGCCGATAAGCTTGACCTGTACCGTGCCCATGCCGGTGCGCCGCAGAACGACATGCAGTTCTTCGGCACCCTCAATGGCTGGACCGAGCTGGGTGACAGCGCGCTTGCTGTATGGACGCGTCCCAGCGAGGCCTACCTGCTGGAGTTGAGGGGGCCCTGCCAGGACCTGCCATATGCCACCGCCATCGGCCTGACCAGCCAGATGAATCGTGTTTCGGCGCGTTTCGACAAGGTGCTGGTGCGCGACCCTACCGGCGGCCCGCGCCTGCCGTGCTTCATCGACAGCATCCGCAAGCTCGATGTGAAGGCACTACGCGCATCCGAGCAGGAGCTGCGCCAGGCGCAGGTGCAGGAGCGCGAGGAAAACAGGAAATAGCGCGGTCGTGCCGGCCGCTGGCCGGCATCGCGCAGATGCCAGGTTGCCGGCCAGCGCCCGGCACTACCTGTGCGTCAGGCTTCCGGAGTGAAGCCGGCCGGCTTTTGCGCGTCCTTCTCGAACAGGAACTTGACCAGTTCGCCTTCAAGGAACGCGCGATGTTCCGGCGTACGCGGCGACAGGCGGTTCTCGTTGATCAGCATGGTCTGGTGCGCCAGCCACGCAGCCCAGGCCTGCTTGCCGATGTTGTTGAAGATGCGCTGGCCCAGCTCGCCGGGGTAGGGCACGAAGTCCAGGCCCTCGGCATCGCGTTGTTCGTACTGGCAGAAGACGGTTCGGGGCATGGCACTCACTCGTGGTTGCGGGGTTTCTTGGAAGTTCGTTTTGGCGTCTTGATCGTCGCGCCGTCGAGCAGTTTGCGGATCGGCGCGGGCAGGCCCAGCGCGGGCAGTTCATCGTAGGCGACCCAGCGCAACGTGGGTTCTTCCACGCGCAGGCCGTTCACCTGGCGCGACAGTACCTGCAGGTGCAGCCTGTAGTGACTGAAGGTGTGCTGCAGCACTGGCAGCTCCTCGGCGTCTTCCAGCGAACCTTCAACATGCGCATCGAACCAGTCCTGCAGGTCGCTGCCGGCCTCGGCCTGCGGCAGCGTCCACAGCTGCGCCCAGATGCCGGTGTCCGGCCGCTTCTGCAGCAGCACGCGCTGCTGGGGGTCGCGCAGCAGCAGGGCCACTGCTTCTCGTTCGGGCAGGGTCTTGCTGGGCTTGGGCGTCGGCAGTTCGGCAGTGCGGCCTTCGCGGCGCGCCACGCACGCGTCCTGCAGTGGGCAGATCACGCAGGCGGGTCTGGCGCGGCTGCACACGGTCGCGCCCAGGTCCATCTGCGCCTGGGTGTAATCGGCCATGCGCCCGGTCGGCACCTGCGCCACGTGCGCCTCGGCGATCGCCCACAACTGCTTCTCGATGGCCGGAAGGCCCGGGAAGCCGTCGATGCCGTGGTAGCGGCTGAGCACCCGCTTGACGTTGCCATCGAGGATCGCGAACGGGTCGTTCCAGGCCTGGCTGAGGATCGCACCGGCGGTGCTGCGGCCGATGCCGGGCAGGGCATGCAGCGCGTCGAAGTCACGTGGCAGATCGCCGTCGTGCAGTTCCACGCAGCGCTTGGCTGCCGCGTGCAGGTTGCGTGCGCGGGCGTAGTAGCCGAGCCCGGCCCACTGCGCCATCACCGCGTCATTGCTGGCGGCGGCGAGGTCGGGCAGGGTCGGGAAGTGCTGCAGGAACCGCTGGAAGTACGGGATGACCGTACTCACCTGGGTCTGCTGCAGCATGATTTCCGACAACCAGACCCGATAGGGGCTGCGCGGATGCTGCCAGGGCAGGTCGTGGCGACCGTGGTCGTCGAACCAATGCAGCAGGTGGGTGACGAAGTCGTCGGTCTGCGTGGTTCCGGCGCTGGCGTGCGGCTGGCGGGGCATCGGTATTCCGGAGGTGGGCAGCCACCCATGGGGTGGCTCTACCGGGCTGCAGTAGAGCCACGCCAAGCTTGGCTGCACGGTCTATCAGGCACCCAGCGCTTCGGGCAGCAGGGCGTCAACGAAGGCTTCCGGATCGAACACACGCAGGTCTTCCGGGCGCTCGCCGATGCCGGCGAAACGGATCGGAATGCCGAACTCGCGGGCCAGCGCGAACACCACGCCGCCCTTGGCAGTGCCGTCCAGCTTGGTCACCACCAGGCCGGTCACGTTCACCGCGGCATTGAACTGGCGCAGCTGCGACAGCGCGTTCTGGCCGGTGGTGCCGTCGATTACCATCAGTACTTCGTGCGGTGCAGTGGCGTCGATCTTGCCGAGCACGCGGCGGATCTTGCCCAGCTCGTTCATCAGGCCGGACTGGGTGTGCAGGCGGCCGGCGGTATCGGCGATCAACACCGAGGTGCCACGGGCCTTGCCGGCCTGCAGCGCATCGAATGCCACCGAAGCGGCATCGGCGTTCTGCCCTTGGGCGACCACGGCCACGCCGTTGCGCTCGCCCCAGGCCTGCAGCTGTGCGACGGCGGCGGCGCGGAAGGTGTCGCCGGCGGCCAGCATCAGGCTGTGGCCTTCATCCTTGAAACGCTTGGCCAGCTTGCCGATGGTGGTGGTCTTGCCAACGCCGTTGACGCCGACGGTCAGCACCACGAAGGGCTTGGCATTGCGGTCGATCACCAGCGGCTTGGCCACCGGCTGCAGGATCGCGATCAGCTCGGCGCGCAGCGCGGCCAGCAGCGCATTTGCATCTGCGAACTCGCGCGACTTCATGCGCTTACGCAGGCCCTCGACCAGGTCGGTGGTGGCACCCACGCCGACGTCGGCGGTGATCAGGGCGGTTTCCAGCTCGTCCAGCAGGTCGTCATCGAGTTTTGGGTTGCGCGAGAACAGGCCACCGAAGCTGCGCGCGATGACGCTGTTGCGCAGGCGTTCGCGCCAGCCGGGCTTGCCGGCAGGTGCCGGAGCAGCGTCGACCGAGGCGGCAGCAGGCAGGTCGTCGGTGACCGGTGCCGGGGTGGGCTCGGGCAGCGGTGCGGGTGCCGGTTCGATGGCCGGGGTCGCGATGGGGGCGACGTCAATCTGCGCCGTGGGCGCAGGAGCTGCCGGAACCGGTGCGGCTGGGGCCGGAATCACCGGGGTGGGCTCGGCAGCGACCGGAACGGCGGTTGCCGGGGGCGGCTCGACCGGTGCAGGCTCGGCCGGTACGGCTACCGGTGCCGGCTCCTTGTCCTCGACCGGCGCGGCCGACGGAAACGCCGCCGCCAGCTCTTCAGCCGAGTAGTGCTGGGTCTTGGGTGCCTCCGTTGCGGGGGCATCCTGGGGCTTCTTGCGGCGGAAAAAACTGAGCATTGGCAAAAGGCGCTGAAATCAGAGGGATATGCTACCACTCGGGCCTGTCGGGCCGATGTGGACTCAAGGTCGCGGCCGGCCGGCCGTTAACCGGTCCGGAGGGCTGCGCAGGGCGGTCCGGAGACCGCCATGAACAACGTGATGGGAATCGCCCTCGGCGGGATGCGTGCGGCCCAGCAGGGCGTGCTGGTGGCCGCGCACAACGTGGCCAACCTGGCGACTCCCGATGCCCAGCGCCTGCAGCTGCAACGCAGTACGGTGGAGCAGGGCGGGGTGCAGGCCGCGGTGACTCCTACCGGCACCGATGTCAGTGCACCACTGGGTGATCTGCTGGCAGCGAAAGCCGAGGTGGTGGCTTTCGCTTCCAACGCCGCGGTGATCCGACGCCAGGACCAGATGCTGGGCTCGCTGCTGGATCGCGAGGCCTGAGCCGCCCGGCCTTGGTGGGTGTCAACCTTGGTTGACACGCTCGACCCGCCTGGTAGATGCCAATCCTGGTTGGCACTCACCACCCGCCCCGGTAGGTGCCAACCTTGGTTGGCACGCTTTTTGGGCGCCAACCGAGGTTGGCCTCTACCAGAGCATCGCCGGGTAAGCCGGGCCATGCCCGGCGACCACCTTGTCGATCAGGCCGACAGCTCCAGCAGCAGCTTGTTCAGGCGCGCCACATAGGCGCCCGGATCCTTCAGGCTGTCGCCGGCGGCCAATGCAGCCTGGTCGAACAGCACCCGGCCCAGATCGTCGAAACGCGCGCCATCGGCTTCAGCATCCAGCTTGGCGATCAGCGGATGGCCCGGGTTGATCTCCAGCACCGGCTTGCTGTCCGGCACCTTCTGCCCGCTGGCTTCCAGGATCTGGCGCATCTGCAGGCCCAGGTCCTGTTCGCCGATGGCCAGCACCGCCGGCGAATCGGTCAGGCGGTGCGAGACGCGCACTTCGGCCACGTCATCGCCCAGCACCGTCTTCAGGCGCTCGACCAGGCCCTGCTTGTCCTTGGCCGCTGCTTCCTGTTCCTGCTTGTCCGCTTCGGTTTCCAGCGCGCCCAGGTCGAGGTCGCCGCGGGCGATGTCGACGAAACCCTTGCCGTCGAAATCGGTCAGGTAGCCCATCAGCCACTCGTCGATGCGGTCGGTCAGCAGCAGCACTTCCACGCCCTTCTTGCGGAACACTTCCAGGTGCGGGCTGTTGCGCACCTGGCTGTAGCTCTCGCCGGTCAGGTAGTAGATCTTGTCCTGGCCTTCGGCCATGCGGCCGAGGTAGTCAGCCAGCGACACGTTCTGCGCGTCGCCGTCGCCACGGGTGGAGGCGAAGCGCAGCAGGCCGGCCACCTTCTCGCGGTTGTTGTAGTCCTCGGCCGGGCCTTCCTTCAGCACCTGGCCGAATTCCTTCCAGAGCGTGGCGTACTGCTCCGGCTTGTCTGTGGCCAGCTTTTCCAGCATGTCCAGCGAGCGCTTGGTCAGCGCGGCCTTCATTGAATCGATGACCGGACCGGACTGCAGGATCTCGCGCGAGACGTTCAGCGACAGGTCGTTGGAATCGACCACGCCCTTGATGAAGCGCAGGTACAGCGGCAGGAACTGCTCGGCCTGGTCCATCACGAACACGCGCTGCACGTACAGCTTCAGGCCCTTGGGCGCATCGCGGTGATACAGGTCGAACGGCGCGCGGCCGGGCACGTACAGCAGCGAGGTGTACTCCAGCTTGCCTTCGACCTTGTTGTGGCTCCACGCCAGCGGATCGCTGTGGTCGTGTGCCACGTGCTTGTAGAACTCGGTGTACTCGGCGTCGCTGATCTCGGTGCGCGGGCGGGTCCACAGCGCGCTGGCGCGATTGACGGTTTCCCATTCGACCGCGGCGCCTTCTTCGCCACCTTCCTTCGGCATCTGGATCGGCAGGCCGATATGGTCCGAATACTTCTTGAGGATGCCGCGCAGGCGCCAGCCATCGGCGAAGTCGTGCTCGCCGTCCTTCAGGTGCAGCACGATGCGGGTGCCGCGCTCGGCCTTGTCGATGGTGGCCACTTCGAAATCGCCTTCGCCGCGCGAGGTCCAGCGCACGCCTTCGCCTGCAGCCAGGCCGGCGCGGCGCGAGGTCACTTCCACTTGGTCTGCAACGATGAAGGCACTGTAGAAGCCGACGCCGAACTGGCCGATCAGCTGCGAATCCTTTTTCTGGTCGCCGGACAGCTGGCGGAGGAAATCGCCGGTGCCGGACTTGGCGATCGTGCCGAGATGGGCAATGGCCTCGGCGCGGCTCATGCCGATGCCGTTGTCTTCGATGGTGATGGTGTGGGCGGCGGGGTCGAAGCTGACGCGCACGCGCAGCTCGCTGTCACCTTCAAGCAGGGCCGGCTGGGTCAGGGCTTCGAAGCGCAGCTTGTCGGCAGCGTCAGCGGCGTTGGAGACCAGCTCGCGCAGGAAGATCTCCTTGTTGGAGTACAGCGAGTGGATCATCAGCTGCAGCAGCTGCTTGACTTCGGTCTGGAAGCCAAGGGTTTCGGTCTGGGTGGTCTCGGTCATCGATAGGGCTCCATGTGCAATGCCGCGCCAGCGCGTGCGGCCTCGCCAAGGGGTATGGCTGATTGTCCCGAAATCAAGGGGTTGGTCGGCAGGGCTTGCAGCCCTGCACCTGCAGAGGCCGATGCAACAGCAACATCAACAGCAGCAGCGGGCTATCCGTGGGATGGCGGGGCGGTGTGGGTTGGCAGGACACGCCGTAAACCCGTCCCTGGGGGCTCGATGGCGCCATCCATGGCGCCAACGGTCCTGCCAACCCACACCGCCCCGCCTCTGACAGGTTCACGCGGCTGTTGGCAGGTGTCGACCTTGGTCGACACATCTGTCAGATATCGATACATCAAATGGGGTCAGATCCGTTTTCCGCAGGAAAACGAATCTGACCCCAAGAGACCTTCCGGCAGATCGCAGGAAACTGTCGAAGGCGGGGTGGGGCAGGTTGTGGGGGTGTCCGCGGCATGGATGCCGCGGCCAAGCCCCCATGGACGGGTTTACGGCGTCCCCCACAACCTGGCCCACCCCGCCTACCCACAGGAAACCAGCTTTTGCCGTTGCTCTGGCTGTTGCTTCGGCCTCTGCGGGTTCCGGGCGCCGCCCGGACGACTACAATCCCGCTCATGCTGAAATTCTCGAATGAACCCCGCCGGGGGCGCCTGTGAGCGGCCGTGGGGGCAATGACGGCCAGGTCCGCATCATCGGCGGTCGCTGGCGCAATACCCGCCTGCCGGTGCCGACCCTGCCGGGGCTGCGGCCCAGCAGTGACCGCGTGCGCGAGACCCTTTTCAATTGGTTGATGCCCAGACTGGGCGGCGCGCGGGTGCTGGACCTGTTCGCCGGCAGTGGCGCGCTGGGCCTGGAGGCGGTCTCGCGCGGTGCCGCCCACGCCACCCTGGTCGAGCGCGACGCGCAGCTGGGACGCAATCTGACCGCGGCCGTGGCCAAGCTGCAGGCCGCCGATCAGATCACCGTGGTGCAGGCCGATGCCCTGCGCTGGCTGCAGGGCGCGCCCGCGCAGCAGGCCGATCTGGTCTTCATCGACCCGCCGTTCGCCGATGGCCTGTGGCAGGACGTGCTGGCGCAGCTGCCGCGGCACCTGGCCGCCGATGCCTGGCTGTACCTGGAATCGCCGGCCGGCCACGTGCCGGTGCTGCCGCCGGACTGGCTGCTGCACCGCGAGGGCGGTACCCGCGAGGTGCGCTTTGCCCTGTACCGCCGCGCCACTGCTACACTTTGACCTCATCTGAACATCTGCATCCGCCCATGACCGTGGCCAACCGCCGCATTGCCGTCTATCCCGGCACGTTCGACCCGATCACCAACGGTCATATCGACCTGGTCAGCCGGGCCGCGCCGCTGTTTGAAAAGGTCGTGGTGGGCGTGGCGCAGAGCCCGTCCAAGGGCCCGGCGCTACCGCTGGAGCAGCGCGTGCAGCTGGCGCGTGGCGCACTGGGCCACCATGGCAACGTCGAGGTCATCGGCTTCGACACCCTGCTGGCCCATTTCGTCCGTTCGGTCCAGGGTGGGGTGCTGCTGCGCGGCCTGCGCGCGGTGTCCGACTTCGAGTACGAGTTCCAGATGGCCAGCATGAACCGCCACCTGATCCCCGAGGTCGAGACCCTGTTCCTGACCCCGGCCGAGCAGCACAGCTTCATTTCGTCCTCGCTGGTCCGCGAGATCGCGCGCCTGGGCGGCGACGTGTCCGGCTTCGTGCCGGCCGCGGTGCTCGAAGCCCTGCGCAAGGTCCGCGAAGCGAAGGCGGCACAGTCGTAAGTCCTGCTGTACCCGCACCCCATTACGTACAACACCACGCACCATTCCGGGAGGAAACCCATGAACACCACCATGCGCGCGATGCTGATCGCTTCGTTGGCCCTGGCCTTCACCGCCTGCAAGAAGGAAGAGGCCGCTCCGGTCGACGAGGCCAAGCAGGCCCTGGTCGCCCCGGCCAAGGATGATGATGCAGGCTGGAAGAAGTACCTGCAGGAAGTGGCCATCCAGAACATGGGCAATATCACCAACAGCCCGTTCCTATACTACCTCTCGCCGGAATCGGACCCGGACTTCCAGGCCAAGTACGAGCGCCAGACCGAGAGCGCGACCCAGGCCGTGGCCCGTGGCGTGCAGCCGGGCAACATGCTGGCCTTCGGTTCGTCGGCCTCGGGCAAGATGGCTGACATGATCCAGGCCGTGTTCAAGGACGTGTCGCCGGATTCGATGAAGGGCGTGCGTGTCGTCTTCATCGGCCAGTCGGCCGACAACGCCCGCGTGCAGGCTGCCATCCAGCCGACCGGTGCCGAGTACATTTTCGTCGAAGCCAAGTAAGACCGAGCCATGGCGGCCATGCTCCGGCATGGCCCGGGCGGCGTCCTGCAAGGGCGCCGCTGATGACCTGACCGGCCCGCGCGCCCGCGCTGGCCGGTCCTTTGTCCCAGGGCGCGGGCGAGGAGTATCGCCGTGTCGCTGAAAATCAACGAGCTCTGCGTCAACTGCGACGTATGCGAGCCGGCCTGCCCGAACCAGGCCATTGCGATGGGTGAAACCATCTACGTGATCGACCCTGCGCGCTGCACCGAATGCGTGGGTCATTTCGACGAGCCACAGTGCGTGGTCGTCTGCCCGGTCGAGTGCATCGATCCGGACCCGGAGATCGTGGAAACGGAAGACCAGCTGCTGGCCAAACTGCGCCAGCTGCAGCACGATCACCCCGAACTCTATGCGGAGCCCCCATCCGAATGAAGACGCTGATCGTCCGCCGCCTGTTGCTGCTCGGCCTGCTGCTGAGCCCGATTGCCTGGGCCGACAGCCCGGCCCGTGCCGAGCGCCCCGACGGCGCGGCCATTGCCAGCGGCCACGCGCTGGCCACCCAGGCCGGCATCGACATCCTGGCGCAGGGCGGCAACGCCTTCGACGCCGCGGTGGCGGTATCGTCCACGCTGGCGGTGGTCGAGCCGATCAGTTCCGGGCTGGGTGGCGGTGGCTTCTTCCTGCTGCACGACGCGGCCACCGGCAAGGATGTGATGCTGGACGCGCGCGAGACCGCGCCGGCCGCGGCAACGCCGCAGGCCTTCCTCGACAAGCAGGGCAACCTCGACCGTGACCGCTCGGTCAACGGTGCGTGGTCGGCCGGTATTCCGGGCCTGCCTGCGGCGCTGGTCGAGCTGTCGGCCAGGCACGGCAAGCTGCCGCTGTCTGCATCGCTGCAGCCGGCGATCCGCATCGCGCGCGAAGGCTTCCCGGTCTACGACCGCATGGCCAAGGGCTATGCCTCGCGCCGCGAAGTGATGGAGCGCTATCCCGGCACCCGTGAGGTCTACCTGCGCAACGGCAAGCCGATCGCCAGCGGTGACCTGTTCAAGCAGCCGGAGCTGGCACAGACGCTGGAGCGCTTGGCCGCAGGTGGCTTCGACGGCTTCTACAAGGGCCAGACCGGAAAGCTGTTGCTGGCCGGCGTGAAGCAGGCCGGCGGCCAGTGGACCGCTGAAGAGCTGGCCGGCTATCGCGTGAAGCAGCGCGAACCGATCGTGTTCAACTACAACGGCTGGAAGATCACCACCGCGCCGCCGCCGTCGTCCGGTGGCATCGCGCTGGCCAGCATGCTGCAGATCCTGGAAGGCTGGGACATCAACAAGATGGACCCGGCGCACCGCACCCACCTGGTGGTGGAGTCGATGCGCCGTGCCTACCGCGACCGCACCTTCTTCCTCGGCGATCCGGACTTCGTGCAGATCCCGCAGAAGGTGCTGACCAGCAAGGACTACGCACAGGGCCTGCGGGCGACCATCCATCCGGAGAAGGCCACGCCCAGCGACCTGCTGTCGGGCAACCCGACCCCGCTGGAAGATGACGAGACCACGCACTTCTCGATCATCGACCGTGACGGCAACCGGGTCGGCGCGACCCAGACCGTCAACCTGCTGTACGGCTCGGGGCTGATTCCGAAGGGTACCGGCGTGCTGCTGAACAACGAGATGGACGACTTCGCGCTGAAGCCGGGCACGCCCAACGCGTTCGGCGTGATGGGCTACGAGGCCAATGCGCCGAAGGCGGGCAAGCGCATGCTCAGCTCGATGACCCCGACCTTCATGGAGAACGCCGACAAGGTGGTGGTGCTGGGCACCCCGGGTGGCAGCCGCATCATCACCATGGTGCTGCTGGGCATCCTCGGCTACGACGCCGGCCTGGACGCGCAGCAGGTTGCCGCGCTGCCGCGCTACCACCACCAGTGGCTGCCGGACCTGATCGAAGCCGAGGACGATGCATTCGACGCGGCCACGGTGAAGCAGCTGCAGGCGATGGGTCACAAGATCGACCTGCCGGGCAATGTCGCCGCCGGGGGCCGCGGGTCCAGCCACGTGTGGGGCAACCTGCAGACCGTGGAATGGGACCGGAAGGCCAACAAGCTGTTTGGCGGCAGCGACCCGCGCAACCCGGTGGGCAGCGCCCTGGTCGTGCCGGCACGCTGATCCGGTCGTGCCGGCCGCTGGCCGCCAATCTGGCTGTTTACCGAAACCCCGCCTTTGACGGCGGGGTTTTCTGTTTCCTTTCTAGCGATTATTTAACGAGCCGGCGCCGATAATCGACACATGAAACTCTGGTCTATTCGTGGAAACTCGCAGCGCCTCGACGGCGGCGCGATGTTCGGCAACGCGCCGCGCGCGTTGTGGGAAAAATGGGCGGCACCGGACGAGCTCAATCGCATCGAGCTGGCCTGCCGTGCGCTGCTTGCCAGCCCGCTGGAAGGCAAGACCGTGCTGTTTGAAACCGGTATCGGGGCGTTCTTCGATCCGCGCATGCGTGAGCGCTATGGCGTGCAGGAAAGCCAGCACGTACTGATCGATTCGCTGCGCGAAGCAGGTTTCGAGCACGAGGACATTGATGTCGTCGTGCTCAGCCACCTGCATTTCGATCATGCCGGTGGCCTGCTGGCGGCATGGAGCGAAGGGCGTGAGCCGGAACTGCTGTTCCCCAATGCGACTTATGTGGTCGGTGCGCAGCATTGGCAGCGCGCCATGCAGCCGCATCCGCGCGACCGTGCCAGCTTCATTCCGGAGCTGCCTGGCCTGCTGCAGGCCAGCGGTCGCCTGGAAGTAGTGGACGGCGAGTATTCGAAGGTTCTGGGTCGCAGCGTTCGCTTCAGCTACAGCGATGGCCACACGCCGGGGTTGATGCTGGCCGAGATCGTCGGCCACGCGCACGCCGGCGAAGATGCGCACGGCGGGGTGGTGTTCTGTGCCGACCTGATCCCGGGGCGCTCATGGGTACACGTGCCGATCACCATGGGCTACGACCGCAATGCCGAGCTCCTGATCGACGAGAAGCGGCAGTTCCTTGAGGACAAGCTGGCGCGCAACGTGCATCTGTTTTTCACCCACGACCCGCAGGTGGCGCTGGCGCAGCTGGGTCGCGATGACAAGGGGCGTTTCGTGACCCTGCACGAGCAGGGTGAATTGAAGGCGCGCGCGCTGGGGTGACGGGTGTTCGGCAGGGCTGTTCCCTGCACCTGCAGAAGCCGAAGCAAGATCAAGAACGGCATTCCGTGGGATGGCGGGGCGGTGTGGGTGGTCAGGACACGCCGTAAACCCATCCATGGGGGCTCGATGGCGCCATCCACGGCGCCTGCCCACCCACACCGCCCCCACCTCTGACAGGTGGCCGGTGGCTATTGTTGGATGCCGACCGTTGGTCGGCACATCTGTCAGATATCGATATTCAAATGGGGTCGAATGCCATTGCTGTGCAACGGGCTCTGCCCCCATTCGATTGAACTGGACGAGCGATGCTACGACGCCTTCAGGCAGCTGCTCATGAAGGTCTTGCGCGCGTCACCGGCCAGCTTCTTGGCACCCGCGTCAGCGTTGCACTTGCGCATGCGTTCCTGTTGCGCGTTGGCCGGCTTGGCTTCGGCAGCGTGGCCACTGAGGCAGGAACTCTGCGCGGTCTTGTAGGCGTCACCCTTCAAGCCCTTGTTCTTGGCCGAGCAGTCGGCCATGCGCTGCTGCTGCGGCGTGGTGGCATTGGCAGCCAGGGGCAGGCCGACCAGCAGGACAGCGGCCAGCAGGAAAGAAGCTTTCATCGAGAGCACTCCAGGCGGTGGCGGGTGCGCGGAGCATTGGCCTGCAGGCAGCAACGCCACGTGAAGAATCGTGCCTCGGCAGCGACCGCTTGCAGGGGCATTC
This sequence comes from Stenotrophomonas sp. YJH_SMC_91, assembly GCF_059368495.1. Classification (NCBI taxonomy): domain Bacteria; kingdom Pseudomonadati; phylum Pseudomonadota; class Gammaproteobacteria; order Lysobacterales; family Lysobacteraceae; genus Stenotrophomonas; species Stenotrophomonas sp. YJH_SMC_91. The sequence goes on from NZ_JCAFRT010000006.1 coordinate 95,564, forward strand.
AGATCGGCGTATTAATTAGCCATATGGGTAAGTATGATCCCGCCATTCAAGACGTGTTCCAGGCACTGGCCGACCCCACCCGATGCGCGATCGTGGCGGCGCTGGGGCAGGGGCCGCGCACGGTGTCGACCTTGGCCGAGCCTTTTGAGATGGCCTTGCCCTCGCTGATGAAGCATCTGGCCGTGCTGGAGCGCAGTGGCGTGGTGCGCAGCCGCAAGCAGGGGCGTGTGCGCACCTGCGAACTGGTGCCGGAACGGTTGGGCCAGGCCGAGCAATGGCTGGCCGAACAACGTGCCATATGGGAAACGCGCGCCGACCGCATGGTCGAGTTTGTCGAAACCCTTCACCGACAGGAGCAGGCCCATGGCCGTAGACGCAGGTAACAACCCCGAGACCGATCTGGTCATCAGTCGCGTACTGAACGCACCGCGCGCCGCCCTGTGGCGGGCGTGGACCGACCCGGAGCTGCTGCGCCAGTGGTGGTGCCCGAAGCCGTGGTCCACCGAAGTGCGTGCCTTCGACCTGCGCCCGGGCGGCGCCTTCCACACCTTCATGCAGGGCCCCGACGGCGGCAGCAGTGACAACCCGGGCAGCTTTCTGGAGATCGTGCCGCAGCAGCGTCTGGTGTTCACCTCGATGCTGGGCCCGGGTTGGCGGCCGCAGTCACCGTGGCTGGGCTTCACCGCCATCATCTCGATGGAGGATGAGGGCCAGGGCTGTCGTTACACCGCGCAGGTGATGCACCCGGACAAGGCCCTGCGCGACCAGCATGAGCAGATGGGCTTCTTCGACGGCTGGAACACCGTCATCGGCCAGCTGGAAGCGTTCGCGGCCGGCCTGTAGGCCGGCATCCGGGGTGGGGTCAGAGCCCTTTCTGCGAAAGGGATCCGACCCCGGTTCGGCGGCTCAGCCGACGCGGGTACCGAAGATGCGGTCACCGGCATCGCCCAGGCCGGGCAGGATGTAGCCCTTGTCGTTGAGCTGGGCATCGATGGCCGCGGTGTAGATTTCCACGTCCGGATGCACGGCCTTGACTGCTTCGATGCCTTCCGGCGCGGCCACCAGGAAGATGCCCTTGATGCGGCGGGCGCCGGCACGCTTGAGCATGTCGATCGTGGCGATCAGGGTGCCGCCGGTGGCCAGCATCGGGTCCAGGATCAGCGCGTCGCGCTCTTCCAGGCGGCCGGTCAGGCGCTCGAAGTAGGGCACCGGCTGCAGCGTTTCCTCATCGCGCTGCAGGCCGACCACGCTGACGCGTGCCGCCGGGATCAGCGACAGCACGCCGCTGAGCATGCCCAGGCCGGCGCGCAGGATCGGCACCACGGTGATCTTGGCGCCGGCGATGCGCTGCACGGTGACCGGACCGGCCCAGCCGGGCAGGGTGTGAGGCTCGGTGTCCAGGTCGGCGGTGGCCTCGTAGGCCAGCAGCGTGCCGAGCTCGTTGGCCAGTTCGCGGAAATCCTTGGTGCTGAGCGCAGCGTTGCGCATCAGGCCGATCTTGTGCTGCACCAGCGGGTGGCGCACTTCGACGATCTTCATGGTCGGGAAGGGGGATAAGGAGAGAGGACGCCATTTTGCCGGATTGGGCGCCCAACCCCAAACCGGGGCCGGAGACGGCCCGCATGAAATGTGCAGATGCATGTCATTGCCATGCAACCTTGCGGACATACCGTGCAGACCCATTCTTAACAGGAATGGGGATTCCCAGTGCATATCAAGACTCCGTTGGCCGTTGCCATCACCCTGACCCTGGCGATGGGGGCTGCTGCACCACTGCAGGCCGCCGGGCAGCAGGCGGTTGCCGCCACCGGTGCAGTGGCCGCCGATGCGGTCGACCTGGACCGCATTGAAGTGCGCGCCCAGCTTGAATCGCAGATCCGCGCGGTGGACCTCAAGCGCAGCAGCAACGCCATCGAGGATGCGGTGTCGTCCGACGCGCTGGGCCAGTACCCGGACAAGAACGTGGCCGAGTCGCTGCAACGCCTGCCGGGCATCAGCGTGACGCGCGACCAGGGCGAGGGCCGCTACGTGGTCGTGCGCGGACTGGATGCCAACCTCAACAGCGTCAGCGTCGACGGCATCGCCATCGGCACACCGGACAACTCCAGCCGCGCCGCACCGATGGACGTGATCCCGTCCGATTCGACCGAGCGCCTGCGCGTGGTCAAATCACCGACCCCGGACATGCCGGGCGACGCCATTGGCGGCGCGATCCTGGTCGAGACCGCCTCGGCGTTCGACCGCGAGGGCCGCAGCCTGCGTGGCAAGATCGAAGGCAGCCACCAGCAGCTTTCGGGCGAGACCAGCCCGAAGGCCGCGTTCAACTACAGCGAAGTGTTCAACGACACCTTCGGCATCGCCGCCGGCGTGAACTACCAGAAGCGGACGTTCGAATCGGACAACAGCGAAGTGGAGTACGGTGATGTCAGCGGGAACAAGGATCCGACCACCACCCGCCCGGGCGAAATCACCGCGCTGAACCTGCAGAACCGCAAGTACGAGATCGAGCGCAAGCGCATCGGCGCCAACCTCAATTTCGACTGGCGCCCGAACGAGGACAGCCGTTACTACCTGCGCACGCTGTACAGCCAGTTCGACGATGCCGAAACCCGCCAGCGCGTGATCTTCAACTTCAACAGCGCCGACATGATCGCCACCGGCACCGACCAGTATCGACTTGCCGGCATGCCGAAGGATTCGATCGACAAGCGCATGCGCTACCGGACCAAGGAAGAGAACACCTTCGCCGCCAGCCTGGGTGGCGAGAACAAGCTGACCGACGCGGTACTGGACTACAAGATCGGCTATACCCGCACCGAAGAACGCGTGGACGACGAGATCGAATCGCGCTTCAAGCTCAACGGCAAGGCCTTCAATGGCACGCTGGACCAGCGCAGTCGCCTGCCCACCTACACCTTCGACAACGACCAGTGGCTGGACAACGCCAACTACAAGTTCGACCGTGTGGTGGCCAAGCCGAAGAAGGTGGACGACGAGGAGCGCAGCGCGCAGGTCAACATCCGCTTCGACGGCGACAACAGCAGCTACAAGTTCGGCCTGCTCGGGCGCTGGCGCGACCGTGACGTGAATGTCGATGAGGCGTCGCTGCGCGTGGGTCCGGCGATCAAGCTCAGTGACTGGACGACCGGCTCGCCGGAACATCGCCACGGCCCGATGGGGCAGGGCATGGACTCATCGGCGATGCGCAGCTACTGGTCGCAGCACGGTGGCGAATACAGCGCGCGTCCGCAGGATGTCGGTGGCAACGCCGCGACGTCTCTGGAAGGCGACTACACCGCGCGCGAAGACGTGTTCGCCAGCTATGCGATGGGCACCTGGGACATCGGTGCGCTGCGCGTGATCGGCGGCGTGCGTGTGGAGAACACCCGCTTCAGCGCCACAGGCAATCGCGTGGACGTGGCCAAGGACGGGCGCTCCTACACCGCGACCCGGGTCACCGCCAGCAAGAGCTACAACAACGTACTGCCGGGCCTGCACCTGCGTTACGACGCCAGCGACGACTGGGTGTTCCGCTTCGCCGCCAACAAGACGGTGGCGCGCCCGGGCTTCGGCGATGCCTCGCCGCGCATCGGCCTGGCCCGCAACGACAATGAAGTGCGCCTGGGCAACCCGGAGCTGGATCCGTACGAGTCGACCAACATCGACCTGTCGGTGGAGAAGTACATCGGCGAAAGCGGCATCCTCTCGCTGGGCGTGTTCCACAAGTCGATCGACGGCTACATCGTGCAGGTCCGCCAGGCCGGCGCCGACGGCATCTACGACGGCCTGCCGGTGGTGACCTCGGTCAATGGCGACAAGGCCAAGGTGCGTGGCGCCGAGTTCAACTGGCAGCAGCAGCTGTCGTTCCTCCCGGCTGGCTGGGATGGCCTGCTGGTGGGTGCCAGCGGCACCTGGCTGGACACTGATTTCGACCCGGGCCTGGCCAAGCGCGCCGGTGAGGACTTCACCCTGCCGCGCGCCTCGAAGAACGTGTACAGCGCGCACATCGGTTACGAGAAGTACGGCCTGAGCACCCGCGTGGCAGCCGTACACCGCAGCGAGTACCTGGATACCCTTGGTGCCGGCCGTGCCTTCGACATCTACGTAGCGCCGAACACCCAGCTCGACTTCTCGCTTGACTACAGGTTCACTCCGCGCGTGAGCATGTATTTCGAGGCACAGAACCTGCTGGACAAGCCGCTGGAACTGTACCAGGGCACGCGCTCGCGCACCCTGCAGATGGAAGAATATGGCCGCACCTACGCACTGGGCCTGAAGGTGGCACTGTGAGCGGGCCTCGCATCACCCTGCTGGCCACCATGCTGGCCGTGACGTTGGTGGCCGGCTGCACGCCGGCCAACGGCAATGATCCGGCCGTGGCCAAGCCCGGGGCGAAGGCCACGAACGAGCGTGCGGTGACCACCATCGCCGAGGCATTCCTTTCACCGATGACGCCGGCTGACAACATCGATTCGCCTGCCGCCTGGCGTGCACCTGACGGAAAGCTCTGGCTGATCGCCACTGCCAAGGCCACCGACAAGCTGGTGGTCTACGACGGCAGCAGCGGCCAGCACCTGCGCGACGTAGGCAGCAGCGGCACCGCGCCAGGGCAGTTCGATCGCCCAAACGGCATCGCGGTGACCGACGATCTGCTGTGGATCGTGGAGCGCGACAATCACCGCGTGCAGGTGCTGAGCCTGCCGGACTTCACTCCACTGGCGACCTTCGCTGCGGACGATCTGCGCAAGCCGTACGGGCTGTGGGTCGACCGCCGTGCCGATGGCTACAGCGTCTACGTGACCGACTCCTGGGACAACGGCGAGGATGCACAGGGCCGTGACATCCTGCCGCCGCTGACCGAGCTGGACAAGCGCGTGCGCCAGTACCAGGTGACCCGCGATGGCGCGAAGGTCGAAGCGAAGCTTGTGGCCAGCATCGGTGATACCACTGAGGCGGGTGCCCTGCGCGTGGTCGAGTCGATCTGGGGCGACCCCGAGAACGATCGCCTGCTGATCGCCGAAGAGGACGAGGGCTACGCCAGCGAGTTCAAGGTCTACACGCTGGCCGGGCGTTTCACCGGCACCACCTTCGGCCGCGACGTGTTCAAGGCGCAGGCCGAAGGCGTAACCCTGCGCACCTGCGGCAAGGATGGTTGGTGGATCACCACCGAACAGGGCAAGCAGCGCAGCGTGTTCCACCTGTTCGACCGCCACACCCTGAAGCCGGTCGGCGCGTTCCAGGGCAATACCGTGGCCAACACCGATGGCATCTGGATGATGCAGCAGCCCAGCGCGCGCTTCCCGCACGGCGCGTTGTATGCGGTGCATGACGACCAGGGCGTGGTGGCGTTCGACTGGGAGAGCATCGCCAAGCAGTTGGCATTGCCGCTGGAGTGTGGTTCGTGAGCGGTCGTTGCCTGATGCGTACGTTGGCGCTGGGCCTGCTGCTGGCGGTGCCGTCGTTGTGCTTCGCGGCGGCTGAAGCGAACACCCAGGTGCCGCCGGGCAGCCGCCACTACGCAGCGACGACGGTGCCGGACCGCATTGTCGCTTCGCCGGCAGTCGATCCCGGCCATGGGTTCGCCGTGGCCTGGCGCACCGACGGCAGCGTGCAGGCGCCGCTGCTGGAAATTGCCCTTGCCGGTGATTCACCGGCCATCGAGGGCATCCGCCAGGTGCGCGCCACGACCCGCGCGCTGCAGACCGAGAACGGGCTGTCGCACCACCACCGCGCTGATGTCAGCGGCCTGCGGCCCGATACCCTGTACGTCTACCGCGTGCAGGGCAACGGCAGCTGGAGCGCCTGGAACCAGCTGCGCACGCTGGCTGCGCCCGACCAGCCGCTGACCCTGCTGTACTTTGGAGATACCCAGAACAAGAACGTGAGCCATGTCAGCCGCGTGGTGCGCGCCGCGCAGAAGGCCGCACCCGAGGCGCGCCTGAGCCTGTTCGCTGGCGATCTGGTCAGTGGGGGCGATGGTGCCGATGACAGCGAGTGGGGCGAATGGTTTGCCGCCGCCGGTTGGCTGGCGCAGGAAACCCTGGTCGCGCCGGCGATCGGCAACCACGAGTATGTCGAGGAGTTCGAGGACACTCCGCAGGAACGCCGCGTGCTGGGCAGGCACTGGCCGGTGACGTTCGCGCTGCCGGGCAATGGGGCATCCGCCGCACAGCAGACCAGCTACTGGTTCGATGCGCAGGGCGTGCGCGTCGCCGTGGTCGATGGCACGTCGGCACTCGACCTTGGCACGGCCAAGGCGCAGGCCCAGTGGCTGGACAAGGTACTGACCGGCAATCCGCAGCCGTGGACGCTCGTGCTGCTGCACCAGCCGTTCTATTCGCCGCGCGAAGGGCGCGAGAACGGCGCATTGCGTGACGTGCTGCTGCCGGTGGTTCGTCGCCACAACGTCGATCTGGTGCTGCAGGGCCACGATCACACCTATGGCCGCCGTGGTGAAGGACAGGCCGCGACGCCGCAGTATGTGGTGACCGTGGCGGGGCCGAAGCAGTACCGTCTCTCCGACGAGGCACGTAGGACGATGGATCCGGTGGCCGAGGACACCCAGCTGTTCCAGGTGTTGCACATCGATCCGCAGCACCTGCGCTATGAAGCCCGCACGGTGACCGGGCGACTCTACGATGCCTTCGAGCTGCGTCGCGACGCCAAGGGCGGCAAGCAGCGCACGGAGCTGACCGAAGGCCGCATCACGCCGCGTGACTGCCCGCGCGCGCAGACTGCCAAGGGCCGCGCCGATCGCTGCTGGGAATGAGGAGGAGATCCAGATGAAAACCGTACACCGTCTTGTCCCCATGGCTGCCATCGGCGGGGCCCTGCTCCTGCTCGCGACCGCGGTGGCCGCCGCCGATGGCGTGCTGCACCCGTTCCTGGTGGCGCAGCCGAAGCAGGCGCCGCAGGAAGTGAACCTGGCGGTGGAGATTCCGGCCGGCAGCTTCACCAAGTACGAGATCAAGGAGGACGGCCTGGTGCATGTGGATCGCTTCCAGTCGATGCCGGTCGCCTATCCGGCCAACTACGGTTCGATGCCGCGCACGTTGGCTGGCGACAACGATCCGCTGGACGCGCTGGTGCTGACCCGTGAACCCCTGCATCCGGGCGTGATCGTGCGCTTCCGGCCGATCGGCTACCTGAAGATGGTCGACGGCGGCGAGCACGACGAGAAGATCATCGGCGTGCCGACCGACAAGGTTGACCCGACCTACGCCAACATCCGCGACCTGGCCGATCTGCCGGAGATCGAACGACAGCGCATCGAAGCGTTCTTCCGGGTCTACAAGGACCTGCCGGCCGGGCGCAACCCGGTGCAGCTCAACGGTTGGGGCAACGCTGCCGAGGCGCGGACGCTGATCAGCGAAGCGATGAAGCGCTTCGAGAAATAGATCCACGCCATGGCTGGATTCAGTCCAGCAACGTCTCGATGAACAACTCGGCCTGCAGGCGGTCGCCCAGTACCCGGGCCACCGCCTGTACGGCTGCCTCCCGGTGTTCAGGACGGATGCCGCCATCGTCATCGTCGTTGTAGAGGTCATCGCCGGCATCGAGGTACACCGTGCCTGCAGCAGCCAGAGCCGCCATCAAGGTCGGCACATCGGCAGTGATCTCGCCGGCATCCAGCAGGCCGGCGCCGTGGTGGCTGAACAGCACACGGCCGTCGTCCAGGTCGAGGATGAACGGATCAGCGCCGCGATCGGCAATCACCAGCCAGTTCGATGGCCAGTCGTTGATCCGTTCGCCGCTGACGCCATGCCATCGATAGCCGGCCTGCTGGCTCCACAGGCGCTGCAGTGGCGGTATCCAGACATCAAGGCCGGGAACGGTGATGCCGGCGCGGCCAACCCTGGCATTGATCTCTTCGCCCAGCGGCCCGACCTGCGCGTAGAACGACGCCAGTGCCGTGGGCAGCGGGAACGGGCCCTGCCAGTCACGCTCGTGCTGCGCATGCAGCAGCCCGAAGCGGGCGAATGAGGCGTGCAGATCATCCATGTCAGAGTCCAACGGGTAGCGGCCGTGCAGCCTAGCAGACGGCGTCTGCGCGCATCCCCTTCACCACCGCTGGCTATCATGTGCGCCTTCCACAACGAAGGCAGTACCTGTGTCGGTAGCGTTGGTATGGTTCCGCCGTGATCTGCGGCTGCAGGACAATCCGGCCCTGCAGGCCGCGCTGGATGCCGGCCACGACGTGGTGCCGGTCTACATCCATGCGCCGCACGAAGAAGGTGAGTGGGCGCCGGGTGCCGCCTCCGATGCGTGGCGCCACCGTTCACTGGCCGCGCTGGATGCGGACCTGCGCACGCGCGGTTCCTCGCTGGTGCTGCGCAGTGGTGACAGCCTGCCGGCCCTGCAGTTGCTGATCGCGCAGACCGGCGCCGAGGCGGTGTACTGGAACCGCAAGTACGAACCGGCCACCCAGCCACGCGACGCCACCATCAAGCGCATGCTGCGCGAGCAGGGCATCGACGCGCAGAGCTGCAATGGCAGCCTGTTGTTCGAGCCTTGGGACATCGCCACCCAGCAGGGCCAGCCGTACAAGGTATTTACGCCGTACTGGCGCAATGTACTCAGTCATTGGCGCCTGCCGGCACTGCAGGCCGCACCGGAAGCACTGGCGCCGCACGCGGTCGACAGCCTGGCATTGGATGATCTCCAGCTGGCGCCGACGCTGGACTGGGATACCGGCTTCTGGGAGCACTGGCAGCCGGGCGAAGCCGGTGCGCTGGAAGCACTGTCCGTCTTTGAAGACGGTGCCCTGCGCGGGTATCGCGAGCAGCGTGACCTGCCGGACCGTGTCGGGACCTCGCGGCTGTCGCCGCACCTGCATTTCGGCGAAATCGCGCCCTGGCGGATTGCCCATGCGCTGGAAGGGCTGCGTAGCGCCGGCACCGACGCCGACATCGACGGCTACCTGCGCCAGCTGGGCTGGCGTGACTTCGCCTACCACCTGCTGCATCACTTCCCGAAGACGCCCACTGACAACCTCAACCCGCGTTTCGATCGCTTCCCATGGGCAACGCCCAGTGAGGCGCAGCTGCACGCCTGGCAGCGCGGCAACACCGGCGTGCCGATCGTCGATGCCGGCCTTCGCGAGCTGTGGCACACCGGCTACATGCACAACCGGGTGCGGATGATCGTGGCCAGTTACCTGTGCAAGCACCTGCGCGCGCACTGGCTGCATGGCGCACGCTGGTTCTGGGGCACCCTGGTCGATGCCGACCTGGCCAACAACACCATGGGCTGGCAGTGGGTGGCCGGGACCGGTGCCGATGCGGCACCGTACTTCCGTGTGTTCAACCCTGTGACCCAGGCCGAGAAGTTCGATCCGCAGGCACGGTACATCAGCCGCTGGGTGCCCGAACTGGCCGCGCTGCCGGTGAAGGCCCGGTTTGCGCCCTGGCAGCATCCGCTGCTGCTGGCGGCACATGCCCCGGGCTATCCGCGTACGCCGCTGGTGGACCTGGCCGCGGGCCGCGACGCCGCATTGGCGGCTTACCGCCAGTCGGGGGCGGGGTAAAGGGCGACCTGAGCGATCTGGTCAGTTAGCTGAACGCGGCCCTGTCGGTGTGCCCGATCATCATTCCGGCATCGCATCGGGCTGTTTATTCTCTTTGCGCCCGCAGGCCGCCGGCCGACCGGAAACCAAGGAGAACCTCATGATCCGCAACACCACCCGCAACGTCGCACTGGCCCTGATGAGCGCGGCCGTCCTGTCGGCCTGCGCCACCGGCGGCTCCTACGTACAGAGTGACCAGTACGGCAACCCCACCGAGCAGCAGAACCGCACCGGGCGCAACGCCCTGATCGGTACCGCCATCGGCGTGGCAGCCGGCCTGCTGACCGGCGACAGCGCCACCGAGCGCCGCCAGCATGCCCTGATCGGCGCCGGTATCGGTGCGCTCAGCGGCGCCGCCGTCGGCCAGTACCAGGATCGCCAGGAACGCGCACTGCGCGAGCGCACTGCCAACACCGGCATCGATGTGCAGCGCCAGGGCGACAACATCATGCTGAACCTGCCGGACGGCATCACTTTCGACTTCGGCAAGTCGACCCTGAAGCCGCAGTTCTACGGCGCGCTCAATGGCGTGGCAGGCACCCTGCGTGACTACAACCAGACCATGATCGAAGTGGTCGGCCACACCGACAGCATCGGCAGCGATGCGGTCAACAACCGCCTGTCGAAGGAACGTGCCGACTCGGTCGCGCAGTACCTGATCGGCCAGGGCGTGCAGAGCGTGCGCATCGAAACGCTGGGCGCCGGCAAGTCGTACCCGATTGCCGACAACAGCACCGACGCCGGCCGCGCCAAGAACCGCCGCGTCGAGATCCGGGTGATTCCGCTCAAGCAATAACGCGTAGCGTTACTGCTTGAGCCGGTCCGGCCATCGGCCGGAACGAAAATGCCGCCCTTGCAGGCGGCATTTTTGTGGGTGCCGAGCGTTGCTCGGCACGCCGATAGCGCATCCCTCTGTAAGCCATGCCGACCAAGGTCGGCAACTACCAGGAGATGGGTAGGCGCTCTTGTTGCAGGCTACGCCGCAGAAGCGGCCACCTTCTCCAGGATCCGCTTGCCGCTGCTTTCCAGAGCGGCGTCTTCCTTTTCCTTCTGCTGCTGCGCCAGCTTCGCACCCGGGCACTGCGCCAGCATGTAATTGGCGTCGAAGTTGAGCTTTTCGACCAGGAAGTCGACGAACGCACGCACCTTCGGCGAAACCAGGCGGCCGCCGGCGAACACGGCGTTGAAGTCCACTTCCGGGCCGGTCCAGCCGGCCAGCACGCGGCGCACCATGCCCGATTCAACGAACGGCTTGGCCATCACGTCGCCGGTCAGCAGCAGGCCTTCGCCACAGACCAATGCACCATTCAACGCAGACATGTCGTTGGCGGTCATCAGCGGGGTGACCGGGAAGTCACGCAGCTCGCCGCCGTTCTCGCCCAGCTGCCAGGTGAAGCGCGGCGAATTTCCGGTGTGGTACGGCTTGCGCATCGCCAGGATGCGATGGAACTGCAGCTCTTCCGGATGCAGCGGCTCGCCGTAGCGCTCGATGTAGGCCGGGCTGGCGAACACCTGCGTGCGCAGGCTGCCGAGCTTGCGTGCGACCAGGTTGGAATCGGGCAGGGCCCCCACGCGCAGCGCAAGGTCCGCTTCACCTGCAATCAGGTCCAGCTTCTCGTTGCCCATGTGCATGTCCAGGCGGATTTCCGGGTACTGCGCATGGAACTGGCCCAGCAGCGGGGCGATCCAGGTGATGCCGATCGAATAGGGCACGGTGAAGCGCAGCCAGCCGCGCGGGCCGGACTGCAGCTGGCTCACCGCGCTCTCGGCCTCTTCCAGTTCGCGCGCGATGCGCTGGCAATGTTCGTGGTAGATCGAACCGGCTTCGGTCAGGCCGAGGCGGCGCGTGGTCCGGTGCAGCAGGCGCGCGCCCAGGCGCGTTTCCAGCTCCTGCACTTTGCGGCTGACCGTGGTCTTGGGCAGGCCGAGCGATTTGGCAGCGGCAATGAAGCTGCCTTGCTCGACCACTTTGACGAAGATCAGCGTCTCGTTGAGATCGTGGGACATGGTCGGGGATCCTGGACGTCGGGGATGGGACAATCGTGACAGAACGATTGGACCGGGAGCGGGATGATTATTCCCCTTAATCAGGACTAATCAAGTAAAGGTTTGAGGTCTATCGTGGCGCCATTCGTTAATTGGAGCCCGTCCGCCATGAGCCTGCGCAACATTCTTGCCCGACTCCGGAACGCCGGCCAGAACACCCTGGACCTGGCGATGACCGTCGAAGCCCGTCCGAGTTCCTTGGTACACAAGGACTTTCGTGAGTTTACCGCGCCCATGCGTCAGCAGCGTGGCGGTGCCATCCGCCTGGCCCCTCACAAGGGTGACCGCCTGCGCCGAATCGGGACTATCCCGGATTTGGGAGGAAATGTCCCGTGAATGGGATGCTGACGCCTGAAGTCCTGGTCCTGGGCGGCACCGGTGCCGTCGGCCAGGGTGTGGTTGGCGCGCTGCTGGAGGCCGGCAGCCCGGTACTGGTTGTCGGCCGCGATCCGGGCCGGCTGGCGGCGCTGCACGAGCAGTTCGCTGACGAGCCGGGCCTGGAGACGCTGCTGGGGTCGCTCAGCGACGACGGATCGGCGCGCGCGCTGGCCGAACGCATCGCGCAGCGCCCGCGCCCGTTGGCGGCGGTGATCGCCGCAATGGGTGGACCGTACCGCCGCGGTCGCGTGGTCGACCGCAACGGTGACGAACTGATGGGCGCGATGCAGGCCGATCTGATGCCGCACGTGCACGCGGTGCGTCACCTGCTGCCGCTGCTGCAGGACAACGTGCATGCGCGCCGCTACGTGATGATCGGCAGCCCGGCCAACGCCAAACCATGGGCGGGCTACGGCGAGACCTCGATCACCACCGCCGCGCTGCGCATGTACGCGCAGGTCGTGCACCAGGAAGCGCAGGCGCTGGGCGTGCGCGCGCAGATGCTGGAAGTCTGCAGCCCGGTGTGCACCCCGGCCAATGCGGCCAATGCCTGCATCGAGTGGCCCAGCTCGCTGTTGGTGGGTCGTCGCGTTGTGTCGCTGCTGGATGGTTGCCGCGACAACCGTGCCATCGTCCGCTGTGACAGCAGCGATGCCGAACTGCCGCGTGGCCTGCTGCACCTGGAAGTTCCCCCTTTGTGGCGCGATACCGCAGGCGTCGCTTGACCTCGACCATGGTTGAGGTCGCAGTATGCGGCGCCGATTTTTGCAACACGTTCTCATCTAGCTGTACCACCCCTCCGTACGGATGCATGCCATGACTTCCCCCAATACCACCCCACATCGTTTCGGCCATCGCATCGCGATGGTCGGCGTGTCGATCCTCGCCGCGGCCGTGCTGGCGGCCTGCAGCGGCGGCCATGCCGAAGAAGCCGGTGCACCGCCTCCGCCGCAGGTCAGCGCAGCGCCGGTGCTGGTCAAGCAGGTCAGCCAGTGGGACGAATTCAGCGGCCGCGTCGAAGCGGTACAGAGCGTTGAACTGCGTCCGCGCGTGTCCGGCTACATCGACAAGGTCAACTACGTCGAAGGCCAGGAAGTGAAGAAGGGCGAAGTGCTCTTCACCATCGACGCGCGCAGCTACCAGGCCGAGTACGATCGCGCTGCCGCAGAACTGGCCCGTGCCCGCACCCAGGCTACGCTGGCCCGCAGCGAGTCCGAGCGTGCCAAGCGCCTGTCCGAGCAGCAGGCGATCTCCACCGAGACCGCTGAACAGCGTCGCGCGGCGGCCGACCAGTCCGGTGCCGCTGTGCAGGCCGCGCAGGCGGCGCTGGATGCCGCCCGCCTCAACCTGGAGTTCACCAAGGTGCGTGCACCGATCGACGGCCGTGCCGGCCGGGCGATGGTCACCGCTGGCAATCTGGTCACCGCCGGCGACAGCGCCAGCGTGCTGACCACGCTGGTCTCGCTGGACACGGTGTTCGTCTACTTCGATGCCGACGAAAGCACCTTCCTGCGCTACGCCCAGATGGCACGCAAGGGCGAGCGCCCGAGCGAGCGTGACAGCGAGCTGCCGGTGAAGGTCGGCCTGTCCGGTGAGGAGGGTTACCCGCACTCGGGCAAGGTCGACTTCCTCGACAACCAGGTCGCCCGCAGCACCGGCACCATCCGCGTCCGCGCACTGCTGGACAACGCCGACCGCCAGTTCACCCCGGGCCTGTTCGCCCGCGTGCAGCTGCTCGGCAGCGGCCAGTTCCAGGCCCTGCTGATCGACGACAAGGCCGTGCTGACCGACCAGGACCGCAAGTATGTCTACGTGGTCGACAAGGATGGCAAGGCCCAGCGCCGCGACATCCAGCTCGGTCGCACCGCCGACGGCCTGCGCATTGTCGAACACGGCCTGGCCGCGGGCGACAAGGTGATCATCGACGGCGTGCAGAAGGTCTTCATGCCGGGCATGCCGGTGCAGGCCAAGGCGGTGGCGATGGAGCCACAGGCCGCGCCGGCACCGGGCCGCGATGCCACCGCCGCCCTGAAGTACTGATCCGCCGTCTCCTGATCCGAGTTTCCGCTTAGCTGCCGGCGCCAGCGGCAGCCTTCCCTGCCTTCGTCATTTCGGCGAGGGGCAGGGTGGCTGTTGCCCGCCGAATGCCTTTCCCAGGAATTCCTCCATGGACTTTTCCCGTTTCTTCATCGACAGGCCGATCTTCGCGGCGGTGCTGTCGATCGTGATCTTCGCCGCCGGCCTGATCACGATTCCAATTCTGCCGATCAGCGAGTACCCGGAAGTGGTGCCGCCGTCGGTGGTCGTGCGCACGGTCTATCCGGGCGCCAACCCCAAGGTCATTGCCGAGACCGTCGCCACGCCGCTTGAAGAAGCCATCAACGGCGTCGAAGGCATGATGTACCTGAAGTCGGTCGCCGGTTCCGACGGCGTGCTGCAGATGACCGTCACCTTCCGCCCGGGCACCGACCCGGACGCGGCGGCGGTGAAGGTGCAGAACCGTGTGGCGCAGGCGCAGGCGCGCCTGCCCGAGGACGTGCGCCGGCAGGGCGTGACCACGCAGAAGCAGTCGCCGACCTTCCTGATGGTGGTGCACCTGACCTCGCCGCAAGGCAAGTACGACACCCTGTACCTGCGCAACTACGCACGCCTGCACGTCAAGGATGCGCTGGCGCGTATTCCGGGCGTGGGTGACGCGCAGATCTTCGGTGGTGGCGACTACGCCATGCGCGCCTGGCTGGACCCGGACAAGGTGGCCTCGCGCGGCCTGACCGCCAGCGACGTGGTGCGCGCCATGCGCGAGCAGAACGTGCAGGTGTCGGCCGGCCAGCTCGGCGCCGAACCGCTGCCGGACAGCAAGTTCCTGACCCTGATCAATGCCCAGGGCCGGCTGAAGACCGAAAAGGAATTCGGCGACATCGTGCTCAAGAGCGGCACCGATGGCGAGATCGTGCGCCTGTCCGACGTGGCCCGTCTGGAGCTGGGTGCGGGTGACTACACCCTGCGCTCGCAGCTGGACGGCAAGAACGCGGTCGGTATCGGCATCTTCCAGTCGCCGGGTGCGAACGCGCTGGAAATCCGTGACCAGGTCATCTCGACGATGGACGAGATGCAGAAGACCATGCCGGCCGACGTGAAGTACGAAGCGGTGTATGACACCACCATCTTCGTGCGCGACTCGATCAAGGCCGTGGTCTCCACGCTGCTGGAAGCGATCGCGCTGGTGGTGCTGGTGGTGATCCTGTTCCTGCAGACCTGGCGTGCCTCGATCATCCCGTTGATCGCCGTGCCTGTGTCGGTGGTGGGTACCTTCGCCGCGCTGTACCTGCTGGGCTTCTCGATCAATACGCTGAGCCTGTTCGGCCTGGTGCTGGCGATCGGCATCGTGGTCGACGACGCGATCGTGGTGGTGGAGAACGTCGAGCGCAACATCGAGGAAGGCCTGTCGCCCACCGCCGCGGCCCACCAGGCCATGCGCGAAGTGTCCGGCCCGATCGTGGCGATCGCGCTGGTGCTGTGTGCCGTGTTCGTGCCGATGGCGTTCCTGTCCGGTGTCACCGGCCAGTTCTACAAGCAGTTCGCGGTCACCATCGCCATCTCCACGGTGATCTCGGCGATCAACTCGCTGACCCTGTCGCCGGCCCTGGCCGCGCGCCTGCTGAAGGCCCACGGCGCACCGAAGGATGGCCCGAGCCGCCTGATCGACCGCCTGTTCGGCTGGGTGTTCCGCCCGTTCAACCGCTTCTTCAAGTCCAGCTCGGAGAAGTACGAGCGTGGCGTGGCCCGCATCCTCGGCCGTCGTGGCGCGGTGTTCGTGGTCTACGCGATCCTGCTGGTCGGTACCGGCGTGATCTTCAAGCTGGTGCCGCCGGGCTTCATCCCGACCCAGGACAAGCTGTACCTGATCGCCGGCGTGAAGCTGCCGGAAGGTTCGTCGATCGCGCGTACCGATGAAATGCTGCGCAAGGTGGCCAAGATCGCCCAGGAAACCGATGGCGTGGCCCACACCATCTCGTTCCCGGGCCTGAACGCGCTGCAGTTCACCAATACGCCCAATACCGGTGTGGCGTTCATTCCGCTCAAGCCCTTCGCCGAGCGTCATGGCCGTACCGCTGCGCAGATCAATGCCGAGATCAACCAGAAGATCGCCGGCCTGCAGGAAGGCTTCGCCTTCGCGATGATGCCGCCGCCGATCCTCGGCCTGGGCAACGGCAACGGCTATCAGATGTTCATCGAGGACCGCGGCAACCTGGGCTACGGCGCGCTGCAGAATGCGGTGCAGGCGATGCAGGGCACCGTGGCGCAGACGCCGGGCATGGCCTTCCCGATTTCCAGCTACCAGGCCAACGTGCCGCAGCTGGATGCCGAGGTCGACCGCGTCAAGGCCAAGGCACAGGGCGTGCAGCTCACCGAACTGTTCGACACCCTGCAGACCTACCTGGGTTCGGCCTACGTCAACGACTTCAACCAGTTCGGCCGTACCTGGCAGGTGATCGCCCAGGCAGACGGTCCGTTCCGCGAGACGGTCGAGGACATCGGCAAGCTGCGTACCCGCAACGACCGCGGCGAGATGGTGCCGATCGGTTCGATGGTCACCATCAAGCAGACCTTCGGCCCGGACCCGGTGCTGCGCTTCAATGGTTACCCGGCAGCGGACCTGGCCGGTGAAGCCGACCCGCGCCTGCTGTCCTCGGCCGAGGCGATGACCAAGCTGACCGAGATCGCCGGCAAGGTGCTGCCGGTGGGCATGACCACCGAATGGACCGACCTGAGCTACCAGCAGGCGACCCAGGGCAAAGCCGCCTTCATCGTGTTCCCGGTGGCGATCATGCTGGCCTTCCTGGTGCTGGCCGCGCTGTACGAGAGCTGGTCGCTGCCGCTGGCGGTGATCCTGATCGTGCCGATGACCCTGCTGTCCGCGCTGTTCGGCGTCTGGCTGACCGGCGGTGACAACAACGTGTTCGTGCAGGTCGGCCTGGTGGTGCTGATGGGCCTGGCGTGCAAGAACGCGATCCTGATCGTCGAGTTCGCCAGAGAACTGGAGATGGGCGGCAAGGGAATCGTTGAAGCTGCGCTGGAAGCCTGCCGCCTGCGCCTGCGCCCGATCGTGATGACCTCCATCGCGTTCATCGCCGGCACCGTGCCGCTGGTGCTGTCGCACGGTGCAGGTGCCGAAGTGCGCTCGGTGACCGGTATCACCGTGTTCGCCGGCATGCTGGGCGTGACCCTGTTCGGCCTGTTCCTCACCCCGGTGTTCTACGTGGCCCTGCGCAAGTTCGTCACCCGCAACGGTGGTGGCCAGCTGGTGCAGCACGGCGAGCCGACCATCCACCACCACTGACATGGAACCCCGTCGCCGCCGGTCAATGGCCGGCGGCGGCTTCCCCCTCACAAGGCATGCATCCATGAATACCCATCAGAACAAGATCGCGCTGGTCACCGGCGCCACCCGTGGCATCGGCCTGGAAACCGTGCGCCAGCTGGCCCAGGCGGGCGTGCACACGCTGCTGGCCGGTCGCAAGCGTGAGACCGCCGTTGAGCTGGCGCTGAAGCTGCAGGCTGAAGGCCTGCCGGTTGAAGCCCTGCAACTGGACGTGACCGACGCGGCCAGCATCGCCGAAGCGGTCGAGCAGGTACGCCAGCGCCATGGCCGCCTCGACATCCTGGTCAACAATGCCGGCATCATGATCGAGAATCCCGCGCAGGCGCCGTCGGAGCAATCGCTCGAGACCTGGAAGCGCACCTTCGACACCAACGTGTATGCGCTGGTGGCGGTCACCCAGGCCTTCCTGCCGCTGGTCAAGCAGGCCAAGTCCGGCCGCATCGTCAATGTGTCCAGCATGCTCGGCTCGCAGACCCTGCACGCGGATCCCTCCTCGGGCATCTATGACTTCAAGATTCCGGCGTACAACGCCTCCAAGGCCGCGGTGAACAGCTGGACCCTGAGCCTGGCCTACGAACTGCGCAACACGCCGATCAAGGTCAATACCGTGCATCCGGGTTACGTCAAGACCGACATGAACGGCGGCAACGGCGAGATCGAAATCAGCGAAGGGGCGCGGTCCAGCGTGGAAATGGCACTCATCGGTGAATCCGGTGCCAGCGGCAGCTTCACCTACCTGGGTGAGGTGCTGCCATGGTGATCCGCACGTTGGCGATGGCCGTCTCCAGCCTGGTGCTGGCGGGCTGTGTCAGCGTCGGCCCGAACTACAAGGCGCCGGTGCAGGAACCGGTGGTGCTGCAGGCGGCGCAGCAGCCGGTGTTCAGCACTACCTCGCCGGTGGCCAGCTGGTGGGCGCAGTTCGATGATCCGGTGCTGGAAGAACTGGTGCACGGCGCACTGTCGGACAACCTGGACCTGCGCGTGGCCGTGGCCCGCGTCAGCCAGGCCCGTGCGGTGTTCGTCGAAAGCCGTTTCGACCAGGCCCCGCACATCACCGCGGGCGGCAGCTACGACCGCCGCAAGCAACCCGATCCGCAGCTGGGTGGGCAGCGGGTGTTCAGTGAAAGCTACCAGCTAGGCTTCGATGCCGGCTGGGAGCTGGATCTGTTCGGCCGCAAGCGCCGTGCAGCAGAAGCCGCGCGCGCCGACCTGGACGCCGAGCAGGCCAACCTGGCCGATGCGCAGGTACTGGTCGCCGCCGAAGTGGCACGCAACTACTTCGAGCTGCGCGGTACGCAGAAGCGCATCGCGGTGGCCCAGCACACCCTGGTCAACCTGCGCGATACGCAGAAGCTGACCGAGGCGCGCTGGGAGCTGGGCGCCGGCAGCGAGCTGGACGTGCAGAGCAGTCGCGCCCGGCTGAAGGCGATCGAGGCCGATATCCCGCTGCTGGAAGTGGCCGAAACGCAGTCGCGCAATCGCCTGGCGGTTCTGCTGGGCCAGCGTCCGGAAACGCTGACCGCCATGCTTGCGCCGCACGACGTGCCGGCATTTGCCAAGGCGCTGCCGCTGGGCGATACCCGCGAGCTGCTGCGCCAACGCGCCGACGTGCGCGTGGCCGAGCGTCGCCTGGCCGCTGCCACCGCGCGGGTGGGCGTGGCCACTGCGGACCTGTTCCCGCGGCTGTCACTGTCCGGTTTCGTCGGCTTCCTTGGCGGCGACGCCAGTGGCCTGGTCAATGGCAACAACAAGGCCTGGTCGCTGACGCCGTCGCTGAGCTGGGCCGCGTTCGACTTCGGCACCGTGCGTGCACGCCTGCGTGCCAGCAAGGCTGAAGCCGAGGGCGTGGCGGCGCAGTATGAGCAGGCCGTGCTGCTGGCGCTGGAAGACACCGAGAACGCGCTGACCCGCTATTCCAAGCAGCAGGCGCGGCTGGCGATCGTGGTCGAGCAGGCGCAGGCGGCACGCCGGGCTGAGTCGCTGGCGCAGATCCGCTACCGCGAGGGCTCGGAAGACTTTCTGACCCTGCTGGATGCGCAGCGCACGCAGCTGGCGGCCGACGATGCGTTGGCGGCGGCTGAGTCCGAGGTCAATGTCAGCGTGGTGGGCGTGTACAAGGCACTGGGTGGCTGGGGGCAATCACCGCAGCCGCCGAGCGTGGCGCAGGTGCAGTAACCGTAGGGGACGGAAGCAGTGGCTTCCGTCCCTTTCTTCTGTCAGGGCCAGTGATTGGCCGGTGTGTCGCGCTCGCGCATGCTCACGATGCAGAAGCGATGGCCGGTGGGTGCTTCCATCACCCACCAGCGTTTGACGAAGCCGATCCGGCGCGCGCCGAGTTTTTCCAGTCGATCTGCCTCGGCATCGATGTCGTCGCTCTCGATGTCCAGGTGCACCCGTGAGGGGTGAGCGACACGTTGCACTTCCACGTTCAGGCCTGCGGGTGCGCCCTGCAGGTCGGCGTACTCGGCGCCATCTTCGCCATACGATGGCTGCGCCTGCAGACCGAGGGCGGCCGCCCAGAAGCGTGCGCCTTCGTCAGCGGGCGTGTCCTGGCAGTCGATGATGAATCCGGCCAGACGGCTCTGGTGCGCCATGACGTCCTCCGCAGATTGGGAATGGAGGAAGGGTAGCGCGTCGCGTGCTGTGGACGTTGTCACAGTCATGACGTTTCTGACTCTGCCAGAACCGGGGCCTGCGGTGTAACTAGTGGGGCAGATTCCGGGAGGGATGGCGATGAGCGACGACAAACGTGATACCCAGCGCATGCTGTTTGGTGATCCGGGACCGCCTGGCGCAGGGCTGTCGGTAGCGGTCGTAGTGCTGATGGTGTTGGCTACCATGGCGGCTGCGATCGGCTTCATGCGCCTGCCGGACCAGATGCTGGGGCTGGGCCTGATCGGCATCTCCGTGTTTCTGGCGGTCGGCGCCCGCATCTGCCAGGCACGCAACCAGCATCAGGCGCTGTACCGGCTGATGTCGCGACAGCCTCCGCCGTAGCTGCGGCTGCCGTACAGGTTCAGTGCTTCGGCCAGTCCAGCTCGACCACCAGCGGGAAATGATCCGACGGCAGCACGCCATCGATGCGACGGTCATCGGTCAGGAAGCTGCGTGCATGGAAGCCACGCACCAGCACCCAGTCCAGCTGCACGGTGGCCTTGCCGGTGAAATCGTGGAAGGTCAGGCGTGGCCCCTGCGGAACCTTCACCTGGGTACGGGTGTCCTGCAGCAGGCGGGTGAATGCCTTGTAGGTGTCACCACCGGGCTCGCTGTTGAAGTCACCCGTCAGGACCACCGGCAGATCGGCCGGCAGGGCTTCCACGCGCTTGCCGATCAGCTCGGCACCCTTCACCCGGCGCGGTTCATCCTCGTCGCGGTAGGGCAGGTGGGTATTCATGAAATAGAAACGACGGCCATCGTCCAGGCGGCGGAACAGGGCCCAGGTGACCATGCGCGGGTACAGGTTGCCCCAGGTGATGCTGCCGGGTGCGTCGGGTGTATCGGACAACCAGAAGTTGCCGGACTCCTCGATGGCCAGCACCTTGCTGTCGTAGAACACGCCCATGTGTTCGTCACCGCTGCCACCACGGCGGCCTTCGCCGAACCAGCGGTAGCCGGGCAGGTGTTCGGACAGGTAGTCGGCCTGCTCCTTCACCAGTTCCTGGGTGCCGATCACAGCCGGGTGCGCATCGAGGATGACCTTGACCATGGCATCGCGGCGGTCGGGCCAGCGCTTGCCCGGTTCGGTATCGGCCGGGGTGCGTACGTTGAAGGACATTACTTTCAGTGGCGCCGGTGCAGCAGCCCAGGCGACGGCAGGCAGCGCAAGCACCAGCAGCGCACACAGCGCGGGGCGACGGAAACGCGACAACATCGTGGAATCCCTCCATTCCATGAAAACGGTTTCATGAAGCATGCCATGGAAGGCGAGGGCAGCGGTATGCCGGGATGGGCGACTGGGAGATGCCGGACGGGCGCTGGACGCTCCGCCCGGCAGATGCCCCTTGCCCGATCAGGGGTCGTAGATCATCCCGTTCTCGTCGCGGTTGTAGTGGTCGCTGACTACGCGGGTGCCGTCGTCATGGACCACGTACAACGTGCAACGATGGTGGAACACGTTGCCGCTGATGCGGAAGGGCACGCACTCCTCCTGCAGGCCGACCTCTTCGGCTGCATTCGCCGGCGGCGAGGGCACCAGGGCAGCAAGTGCAACTACTGCAGCGAAAGAAAAAGCGGTCATTCGGTTGTGCAGCGTCATTGATCACACTCCTTGGAGTCGTAGTCGGTGTCCGATGCAGATCAGTCTGCCGGGAGGTACCACTGACCGTTCTCGTCTATCCAGTACACCGACGTGAGAACGGTGCCGTCTGCCAGAGTGCGGGTGACGGTGCAGCGCTGATGCACGAGGTTGGGCCCAAGTCTTACGGGCACGCAATCGGTCGTCGATCCGGGGGACCCGGCCGCGTGGCCGGTTGCCGGTACCACACTACCCAATGCCAACATCAATGCGGCCATCGCGGCCAGTTGCAGTTTCATAAGCATCATCCTTGCTTCTGCAATCGCGCACATGCGCATGGCGTGTGTAACACGCGAACCAGGCCGCCGGAAGTGTCTTGCCCGGATCAGTCTTCGATCTCGCCGCGACGGCTGGCAGCACGCACTGCCTGCGCGGTGGTCGCCACACCCAGCCGTTGCCGCGCGTGGCGCAGGTGGTTCTCCACGGTGCGCGTGGAAAGCCCAAGCGTGGCCGCGATCTCAGCTTGGCGACGGCCAGCGGCGACCCAGCGCAGCACTTCGCGCTCGCGGTTGCTCAGTGCGCTTCCCGAAAGCTCGGCAGGCGATTCGGCCCGATGGCGAGCGGCACGGAATGCTGCAGCTGCAGCAGCTTCCAGCTGCAGGCGCGCGCTGGCCGATGCATCGATCGCTGTCCCGGCAAAACTGATCGCGCCTTCCAGGCCGGTGGTGCCGAACACCGGCACCTGCAGACCGTGCAGGCCTTCACCACGTGGCTGCTTCACCACCTGATAGCGTTCGCCGCGAACACCCTGGCGCTTGCTCCAGAAGAACGGCGCGTCACTGTCCAGTACGTGGCGATTGACCGGGCAGGCGTGCAGGTAGCGCGCGAGGTCGGTACTGCTGCCGTCGCCGAACCAGTCGCCCTCGATCCAGTACACGCGCTGTGTACCGCGCTCCAACCCCGTGCCGGTGGCGAACACCAGCACGCGGTCGTAGCCGAGCGGTGCAGAGATGCTGCGTAGTACGGCGCCCACCGCACTCAGTGAGCGGGCGCGTTCCAGTTCCAGCAACGCCTGCACCAGTTCGCTCATCCGGGTCAGCGGCTGGCCAGGGCGTCGAGCAGCGTGCGTGCGGCCAGCTTGCCCAGCGCATTACCGGCCAGCGGGCTGTCGCCGGTCAGCAGCAGGCGATCCTGCAGCACGCTGCCATCGATGCCGTCATTGACGATCTGCACGCCCTGCTGCGCCAGGCGCTCACCGAAGAACCACGGGAGCTGCCCGGGCATGTAGCCGATCTCCGGCGTCTGCCGGTCCATCGCATCGGGGAAGGCACAGATGCGGTAGCCGCGGAACAGCGAACCACCATCGGCCTCGTCAACGCCTGCGGCCAGCAATGCGGCCGGGCCGTGGCAAAGGGTGATGATGTGACGTTGCTCGGCCATCGCCCAGTGCAGGGCCGCCTTTACCGCGCGACTCTGCGGCAGTCCGATAAGTGCGCCATGGCCACCGGGGATGAACACGGCTGCATAATCCGATGCGGCATCGAGGCCTGCCACCACCTCATCCAACGGCAGTGGCTGGCGGAAGCGGGCTTCGTAGCGGTCGTACAGTCCGCCGATCTCCGTGTCCTCACGCGGGAACGCCCACCACTCGAACTTGGCGGCGTTGCCGGACAGCGTGGCCACATCGATGTCGAAGCCGGCCTTGTCCAGATGGTACATCGGCAGCAGGGTTTCCACCGGATGGTTGCCGGTGGAGAACAGGTGGCCGTTGGCAGTGGGCAGATAGCGCTCGTCCGCAGCGATCATCAGCACCTTCCAGCGGCCATCGCGGCGCGCGTCGGGATAGTCGGCACCGGACAGGTTGCTCTTGGGCGATGTGAACTGCGACAGCGAGTAGGGCGACGGGAAGAAGGCGTCGCGCTCGGCCGGGTCGGGGCTGGGCTGGCGGCTGGGCTCTTGCGTGTTCATGCGGACCTCCAGTGGGGTGGTGGGATCCAGCATAGAAGGGCTGATGCGTACAGGCGATGAGGGTTTTCCCTCAGCCGCGAGCAGCTACTTCACCGTGGCCGAATGCTGCTGCATGTCTTCATGCAGGATCCGCCGCAGTTCGACGATGGCCGGCGTGGCTTCCTGCACGCTGTGCCCGGATACGATCACCTTCTCCGAATCCGCGTGCGGCAGGTGCGAGCTCCAGTAGGGCACCAGCCCGTCGTCGGTCTTTTCCAGCGGCCCATCGGCCTTGGCGCGCGCGATGATCGAGTGGTAGTGCACCTTCGGCGACATCGGCAGGTCGGCCACCGCGCGGACGAAGGGATCGTCCTTGTCCAGATTCTGGATGCTGTTCATCTGGTAACCGTGCTTGCCATCATTGCGGTCGATCTGGCCGTCGTTGGCGATGGTGGCGACGTCTTCCAGCACGGTCAGCGGCAACCGCACCAGGCGACCGATCCAGCGGCCCAGGCGGGTGCCCGCCACGTCGGTGCCGCGGTGTGGCGTGGCGATGAATACCACGCGCGATACTTCCGGTTCCGGCAGGAAGGTCAGCACCGGTGCGCCCTTGGTACGCAGCAGTTCACGCTGTGCCGGCGTCATCTGCGCAGTCTCCAGCAGGGTGTCGACCAGATGATCGCCGGAAGAGGAGATCATCAGCCGCGCGATCACGCCACCCATGCTGTGCCCGACCAGCACCATGTCATGCGAAGCCTGCGCCTTGCCGCTGGGGTCGAAATGCTTGAGCACTTCGGACAGTGTATGACGCATCGCATCGTGGCTCATCGCGATGGGCATGTTGGTCGGGTAGTAGAACTGCCAGACCTGGAAGTCCTGGCGGATCTCGTCGTCGCGCATCAGTTCGTTGGCGACGTTCACCCAGGCTTCCGGGCTGCTGGCCAGGCCATGGATCATCAGCAGCACGCGGCGGTTGGGATCGTAGGGCTGCATCATGTACAGGTGCGGCGTGTCGATGCCGCCCTTGCCACCGAACAGCGAGCGCAGCGACTGGTGGCTGAAGTTGGAACGGGCCAGCCACAACGCATAGCCGGCGGTGAAGTTCGCGGCCAGCGGAACCTGTTGGCCATGCAGGGTGACTTCCGTGACCTGGTAGGGATCGTGGATCTCCAGCTCAGGCTCGTCGTCGTGCAGCACTTCCCACAGGTTCTTTCCCGAGAAGCGCAGCAGCACCGTCATCGAAGGGGAGGGCATCTCGCTCCAGCTCTGCGCGGCCGAGGTGCTTGCCTGCGCGGCGGGCGTCGCTGCCGAAGGCGGGGTGGCCGTGCTGCCAGCCGGATCGTTCATCACCGCCACCAGCTCGGCACCGAAGCCATCGCGGCGATGCACGCCGCGCAGCGTGCCAGTGAACGACAGCGAGGCCGCCGGTACCAGTTCGGTAGGGGTACGCGTATCCAGCGGTGATGCTTCGCCTGAAGGGGCCAGCACGAAGGTCCAGCGACCCAGCTGGAAGTGGCTGGCCTGGCCGTGCACGCGGCCCGTGGCATAGGCGTCGTACAGTTGTACCGAGGCTTCCTGCACGGCCAGGTTGTAATAGTCGCGCACCTGGGTCTGGCGATCTTCGAAGCCGCGCTGGTTGGCGGTGCGCTCGGTGAAGAAGAGATACGCATAGGCCTGGCGCGCGACCTGCATCCACGCATCCAGGCGCGGTTGGAAATCGGCATCCAGCTCGGTGATCGCGCTCTTGGCGCGGCCGGATGCCGAGTACTCACGCTTCGGCGCCGGCAGGGTCATCGCATACTGCAGCCACAACTCGGCCAGGCTGGAGCGTTTGTCTTCCTCGCGCACCACGATGCTGCTTTCCATCGCCTCGATGCAGGGCAGGCCCGGTTTGGCGCATACGCCTTCATCGAGGCCGGCCACCCGCAAGGTCTCCGTGGTCGCCGCGCTGAGCTTGCCGGAAGTGAGGATGTCACCGCGCTTGAGCGCGATGTACTGGCCGGGCGTGACCGAGGCCACCTGCACCGACGGCCCGAACTGGCGCAACGTGGCGCAGCCGCCCAGGGTGAGCAGCACAGTGATGATGAGGGTCGTGCGGCCGATGAAGCCCAAGCCCGTGATTGTCATACGATCCTCCTGCGCGGTGGCGCCACTCTAGCGGCCGGCCTGTCAAAGCGGAAGATACCGGGCGGTCGGTTTGGGGCGCTCAGGCGCTGCTATCCAAGCGATTCAGCCGGTTCCGTGTGACACTGGGGTGAATGGAGTTATGCAGGGACTGCGATGACGTGGCTTGAGACCCGGATCCCGCCGCCGCTGGTGATGCTGCTGTGCGCGGGGATCGGCTGGCTTGGGAGCCGACTGTGGCCGGAGGCGGTCTTGCCACTGCCGATGCGGGCGCTGATGTCAGGCGGGGTGATGGCGATCGGTGTGGCGCTGAACCTGCTGCCGAAGCTTGCGTTCCAGCGGGCGCGCACCACGGTCAATCCGCTGCGCCCTTCGGCATCAAGCGCGCTGGTCACGCGCGGCATGTACCGTTACACGCGCAATCCGATGTATCTGGGCCAGGCAACGATCCTCACTGGCGCAATGTTGTACCTGCAGAACACGATCGCGTTGCTGGCTGTGCCGTTGTTCGTGCTCTACATCACCTGGTTGCAGATCATGCCGGAAGAGCGGGCGTTGCTGGCCCGCTTCCCCGACGTGTATCCGATGTTCCGCCAACGTGTGCGGCGTTGGCTGTAGCGGGCATCACCCATTATCGAGAGATCTGGCACTTCACGGCAGCGGAATAGCCTTCGTAGTCATCGCCTGCGATCACGTGCAGGGTGTGGCGCTTGTCAGTGGTCTTCACGTATGAAGGTTCCTGCGTGTTGGCGTGTTCGTTGACCGTGTTCACTGACCACGCTTTGGCCAGATGCGTGGCGTCAACGCCGATCAAGTAGACGAAGAGGCTCTTCTCGCCCTCGGCCACGTTCACATCGGCACTGGTGACGGTGCCGCCGAACAGGGCGACCGGCTTGTCCTCCGGCTCGAAGGTGCCACCCGGTTTCCTGGCCAGGCCAGCGGCCTGGAGTGCATCGATGGCGTCGGCCTCGCTGAAGTCCGAGCCGGCCTTGCAGGCCAGCAGGGCTTCCAGCGTGGCGGTGCCGGGGGGCGCGATAGCCGGTGCCGCGGCGTGCGTGGCTGGGGGTGCGGCGAGGGTGACGAGGAACAGGGTGAGAGCGACGGGAGCTTTCATGGCAGATCCTTTAATGTGTCGCGGGATAGCCGGTGGCGGGGCGAACAGATCCCGGCCACCGGCCACATTCGGCGTGATGGGTCAGTCGAACCAAACCAGCGGCATGTCGGCATTGAGCGACATGTGGCGGAAATCTCCTAGCACCTGGGCCACGGCCTGCACGGTGTGGCAGCCCGTTCCCAGCGCGGACGATCCCGCGCTCAGGTAGCTGGCGGAGATGGTACGGGTGCTGACCGAGTCCGGTCTGGAGCCCAACTGCTGGGTGCCGAGGCTGCCCACCTGCTGGCCATCGATCTTCAGGAACAGGAACACGCTTCCGCCACCGTCGTTCGGGTCACCCTGCACGCGGGACTTTGTCGAGAAAAGCACCACGCCGTTGTGCCCCTGCGGAATGCAGACCTGGCCCTCGCCAATGACCACCTGCGAGCCCGCTGACGGACAGCCCGGCGCGAAGCCATTGGTCCCGACGCAGACATAGGCGAAGCGGCGGTAGGGGCCTGCGGCGGCGTAGTTGAATCCAGGATTCAACCCCTTTCCGACCACGCCAAAGCCGTTGGACAGCGTCACCAGTCGGGAGTTGGCGCCGAACTTGTACTTTACGTTGTTGGTGTTGGCGTCCTGCGGCTGGTAGTACGGCGATTCGGACGCGACGAAGCTGACAGTGCTGTAAGCCGGCGGATTGACGAACAGGCCTTGCGAATAGAAGGGAGCCTGCGTTTCTGCGCCACTGAAGATGTCATTGATCGACCAGGTCATCGATTCGATGCCGGGCTCCTGCTCGTTCAGGAAAATTCCCATCATGCCATCGCCGTAGTTGCCCCATGCGAACGCGCGGCCGGAAGCCATGGCCACGATGGGGCCACCGGGATTGCCGGCCTGGGCAGTCATCAGCAGCTTGCGGTCCTTGGCCTGCAACGCCATTCCTTCAGGGCTGCCGACAGTATTGAAGTCCAGCTGCGCGGTGTCACTCGGAAGGCTGCTGTTGGTTACCGAGCCAGCAGATGTGATGAGCACGGAAAGGTTGCTGGCGGAGCCGAAATTGACGGCCGAACCGATGGCCTGTCCGGCCAGGTTGACCGTATGGTGTCCGGCGGGCAGGTACTTGGCACCGATGACATTGAAGGAGTGCTGTTGGGCCGATGTCGACTGCCGCCAGTCGATGTAGCTGTCGTTGGAGACCACCTCACCGTTGATGGTGATGTAGGCGTTGGCGGCAGAGCGGCCGCCAGGGAAGTACCGTCCATCGGACTGCACGTATACCCATCCAGGGGCGTTCAGATCGATGGTGCTCGAAAGCAGGGTTGCCGTGCCGGGTTGTACGCGCTGGTCAGCGGCCAGCTGCAGATAGCGGGAGCCTGGCGTGGCAGCGGAAGCCTGCCCCAGTGCCAACGCCACGGCCAAGCCCACAAACAGTGTGATGCGCTTCATCTGATGTCCTTTCAGGTTTCGGGTCACGTCGTGTGACGCAGGGACTCTACTGGATCCGGATCTCAGCTTCTGTGACTGGCTCCCGATGCGGGTGGCATCGGGGAATGTCGGGACAGCAGAGGAAGCGCCATCCTCGGAAAACAAAAAAGCCGGAACTCCATTGACGGGAGATCCGGCTTCTTGCGGCCTCGACAGGCCATACAAATGGTGGAGGTGGGCGGAATTGAACCGCCGTCCGAAGGCACTCCATCCCCAGCACTACATGCTTAGCTCACCGTTGGATCTCGTCCCCGAACAGCACGGCGTGCAAAGCGCATCCGGGAACCAGCCTGTTGTGTTCTAGTGCCGGACTGACAGGCAGCCACCCAGCGCGATTCCATGATAGTGACTCTACACCGCGAGCATGGACACAAGCGGTTTCGAGGCTTAGGCCTTAAGCGGCCAGAGCGTAGTTGTCGTCGTTGGCAACTAGAGTTTTGCAGCTGGATTTACGAGGAAAGCTACCCCCTCGGCATGCGCCAGGCGACTTCACAACCCCCGTCGAAACCAATGCACCCCCGGTTTCTACAGTGCTGCAAGGTACAGGGCCGATCCCGCGTTGCCACGGTCAGGGCCTGCCCAACGGTTGCAATGCTACGGCAAAACAGCTGAACAGTCACCTTTGCAGTCCACAACACGTTGTAGAGCCGCCGTCATAGCGGATTGGTAACGTCATTGGCACGAATTTGCGACACACTGGCGACGACCATCCGAGCCAGGACAGACACGGAGACTGTGGGTGACCGATGCAAGCCAACAACGCAGCCTGCGACAGCTGATCGGGCCGGTCGGTGCCGACTATCAGCGGCGCGCGTTGCCGCCCGGCTGGGTCTGGGCCGTGCTGGCGGTGCTGCTGGCGGCCACCTGGGTGACGGAGTTGCCGGCCACGGCCGCGGCGGCACTGGTCGCCAGCGCGGTGGTGGTGCACTGGTCGCAGCGCGGTCGCATCCATTGGCTCGGCTGGCGCCTACCGGGCCTGGCCGTACTGGCGGCCCTGCTGTGGGGGCCGGAAGTGCTGTCGCAGTGGTTCGAGCACGGGCTGGCCGTGGTCCTGATGTCGCTGGCCAGTCTCAGTATTGGCGTGCACGTGTGGCAGTCGCGGCAGTTGGCGCGCCAGCTGCAGGGCGCCGCCGATGCGCTGGATGATGCCCAGTTGCTGTCGTTGCTGCCCGATGATGCCGCGCAGCTGGCCCAGCAGTGGCGGGAAGGCGATGACCGCTACGCGCCGGAACTGGCGGTGGTGATGCACCTGGCGGTGATGCACGCGGCGCTGGCGCCGCGCATGCGCGGGCAGGGCATGCTGGCGGGGTGACCCGCCTTTTGTAGCGTCGAGCCATGCTCGACTGCTTTTCTTACCGAAGCCGAGCATGGCTCGGCTCTACAGAAGACCAAGACAGCCGAGCATGGCTCGGCTTTACAGGGTGATGCGCAGCGGCCTTACGCGTCGCGGTTGCCGCGACGCATCACGCGCTGCTTCTCGATCGCCCAGTCGCGGTCCTTGGCGGCATCGCGCTTGTCGTGGGTCTGCTTGCCCTTGGCCAGCGCGACTTCGAGCTTGATCTTGTTCTTGCTCCAGTACATCGCGGTGGGCACGATGGTGTAGCCATCGCGCTCGACCTTGCCGACCAGCTTGTCGATCTCGCTCCGGTGCAGCAGCAGCTTGCGCTCGCGCCGGTCGTTGGCCACCACGTGGGTGGAGGCCTGGATCAACGGGGTGATCTGGGCGCCGATCAGGAAGATCTCGCCGTGCTTCACGTAGGCGTAGGCATCGATGATGTTGCCGCGGCCAGCGCGGATCGACTTCACCTCCCAGCCCTGCAGTGCCAGGCCGGCCTCGAAGCGTTCTTCGATGTGGTACTCGTGGCGGGCACGCTTGTTCAACGCGATGGTCTTGTTGGCCGTCGCGCTCTTTGCTTTATCCTTGCCGCTGTTCTTGCTCATTTCCGTATTGTCTCCGATTCGGGCCCGCCCGGTCGATTGCCGAAACGTCCTGTATTCATGCCTACTATCCGCCGCAGCGCCCTGGTCGAACATTCGTCCGCGCGCATGTTCGACCTGGTCAACGATGTCCAGGCCTATCCGCGCCGCTTCCGCTGGTGCTCGGCTGCCCAGATCCTGGAGCAGGGCGAGGACCGGCTGGTGGCGCGCCTGGACCTGGGCCTGGGTTCGTTCAGCACCTGGTTCCAGACCGAAAACACCCTGCAGCGCCCGCACAGCATCGACATGCAGCTGCGCGATGGCCCGTTCAAGCAGTTGCACGGCCGCTGGGAATTCCATGCGCTGGCCGAGGACGCCTGCAAGGTCACCCTGACCCTGGAATTCGAGCCCAGCTCGCGCCTGCTGGGGCCGGCCCTGGCGATCGGCTTCCAGGGTCTGGCCGATCGGATGGTCAATGATTTCGTCCGCGTCGCCGACGAGGCCTGAGCGATGATCGAGGTCGACGTGGTGCTGGCCTGGCCGCAGCAGGTGCTGTCGCGCCGGCTGCAGCTGGACGAGGGCGCGACCGTGGCCGATGCCATTGCCGCCGCCGCGCTGGAAGGCAGTGACCGATGCCCGGCCGTGGCCGTGCATGGCGTACTGGCGCGCCCGCAGCAGGTGTTGCTGGAGGGTGACCGCATTGAGCTGCTACGCCCGTTGCTGGCCGACCCCAAGGACAACCGCCGGCGCCGCGCGCTCGGCGGTTGATGCCCGCAACCCGTCCGTGGGGACGGGCAGGGGGCCTCAGCGGCCCTTCTTCTTCTTGTCCTTCGGCAGGTTGCGGCCGAACTGGCGCACGGTCTGCTGGGCCAGGGCCTTGTCGTTGCCCGGGAAGTAATCGCCTTCCCAACGGGTCACGGTGTCATTCTCGAAGAACACCACGAAGTTCTTCACTTCAGTACGTCCCAGGCGGTTCACCCGCTGGCTGGAGGTGTAGTCCCAGCGCTGGGCGTGGAACGGATCGGGAATGGACGGGGTGCCCAGCAGCGCGGTGACCTGCTGCTTGCTCTGCCCGACCTGCAGCTTGGCCACGGCATCTTCCCGGATCAGGTTGCCCTGATAGATGGGTTGCTTGTAGATGATGCCGCACCCGGTGGTGGACAGGGCGACGGCGGCGACCAACAGGAGATTGCGCATCGGGACTGGCGGTTGGGGAAATCAAACCGATGATACACTCCCGGCGTGCCACCGCGACCCAATCCGAGGCAGCTGGCGCTAAATCGCCAATGAACGGAGACCTATGGAAACCCACGACCTGCGTAAAGTCGGCCTGAAGGTGACCCATCCGCGGATGCGGATCCTGGCGCTGCTCGAGCAGCGCAATGCCCAGCACCACATGACCGCCGAAGACATCTACCGCCAGCTGCTGGAGCATGGCGACGAGATCGGCCTGGCGACGGTGTACCGGGTGCTGACCCAGTTCGAGGCCGCCGGCCTCGTGCTCAAGCACAATTTCGAGGGCGGCCAGGCGGTCTACGAACTTGACCGTGGCGGCCACCACGACCACATGGTCGACGTGGACAGCGGCAAGATCATCGAGTTCGAGAGCCATGAGATCGAGGAGCTGCAGCGCAAGATCGCAGCCGACCACGGCTACGAACTGGAAGAGCACTCGCTGGTGCTGTACGTGCGCAAGAAGCGCAAGTAAGCCGATCCAGCCAGCCAGATGCGACGAAACCCCGGGCCTGCCCGGGGTTTTTCGTTGCTGGGTCGCGTGCTGGGGTCAGAGCCCTTTGCTGGCGCAAAGGGATCCGACCCCGGCCTACCCCTGACCTCCAAGCAGCACGTCCAGATCCACCGCCTCGGCCATCGCCCGGTTCCCCGCATCACCCGGATGCAGGTGATCGCCGGAGTCGTAGGCAGCGGCCATCCGTGACGGATCGGCCGGATCGCGCAGGGCCGCGTCCAGGTCGATCACCGCGTCGAACGGCCCGTCGGTGCGCAGCCAGGCATTGAGCTGGCGGCGCAGGGCGTCCTTGTCCGGGTGGTAGTAGTCGTCCAGCGGCGTGCCGGGCAGGGCGCCGGCGAACGGCATCAGGGTGGCGCCGAGGATGCGTAGACCCCGCCGATGGGCCTGTTCGGCCAGGGCGCGGTAGCCTGCCTGCAGCTCGGCAAGCGTGGGCCGCGCCTGCTTGCGCGCGAAGGCAGTGCCGGGCCAGCTGATGTCATTGATTCCAACCAGCACGATCACGCTGGACACGCCAGGCTGATCCAGTGCATCGCGTTGGAAGCGGGCGAGCGCGGATTCCCCCATGCCGTCGTGCAAGAGGCGGCCACCCGAGATGCCGGCATTGACCACCGCCGCCCCGCACGGGACCAAACGTGCGGCCAGATGGTCGGTCCAGCGCTGGTCCTGGTCGAGGCTGGCGGTGGCGCCGTCGGTGATCGAATCGCCGATCACCACCACGCTGCGTGCGCTGGTCGGCGCCTCGACCTCGATGCCGGCCAGGAACAGGCGGGCCGTGGTGCTGCTGGCCCCGCTCAGTGCCTGGGCCTGGCTCTGGTCGCCAGGCGCAATCCAACTGGTCTGCCTGCCCTCCCAATGGAACGTCTGTACCGGCATCGGCCCCGGCACGAAGACGCTGACCTGCAGCGCCTGCCGGTCAGCCGTGGCCAGTGGCAGCGGATCGCTCAGCCGTTCCTGCCCGGGGCCGATCAGCACTCCGGGCTGGCCTTCGAAACTGAGCGGCTGCGGGGTGTCCCCCGCCCGGGCGGCCACGCTCGCCGCCCCGATCCGCAGTGGTTGAGTGCCGTAGGCATTGCTCAGCCGCACCCGCAGCCGAGACCCGCCCAGGCTGATACGTGCCGTCTGGCGGAAGGTCTGGTCCTGCAGTGCGGCTGGGACCAGGGTCGGAAACAGGAATTCCGGGCCCCAGACCGGTTGCGGGCTGGCCTGCCAGCTGGCGACCCAGTGTGGCGCAGGGGCGGCGCTGGCGGCACTGGACAGGCCGATCAATGCGGTGGTGACGAGCTGGCTGAAACGATTCATCGGGCAATCCCGGGTGGAGGGATTGCCATGGTGATTCCGTACTCATCTGTGAACTAGACTGCGCATGGACAATCATCTGTGAACTGGATTCATTGCCATGGCGCGCTCCGACATCAACCGATCCGGCGAACTGGAAGTGTTCGTGCGGGTGATCGAGACCGGGGGCTTTTCCGCAGCCGCCCGAACATTGGAGATGACCCCGTCGGCGGTCAGCAAGCTGGTGGCGAGGCTGGAACAACGTCTGGGGACGCGCCTGCTGCAGCGTTCCACCCGCCAGCTGCAGCTGACTCCCGAGGGCTGCGCGTTCTACGAGCGCGGCCTGCGCGTGCTGGCCGACCTGGACGAGGCCGAGCGCTGTGCCAGTGCTCACGCCGAGCCGCGTGGACGCCTGCGGGTCAATTCCAACGTGCCGTTCGGCCAGCATTTCCTGTTGCCGTTGCTGCCGGCGTTCCTGCAGCGCAATCCGCAGGTAGGCGTGGACCTGACCCTCAACGACGAGGTGATCGACCTGCTGGAGCAGCGCACCGACGTGGCGGTGCGGGCCGGTCCGCTGAAGAGCTCGAGCCTGGTGGCGCGGCGGCTGGGCGCGACGCGGATGATGATCGTGGCTGCACCGGCCTACGCGCAGCGGCACGGGCTGCCACGCACTGCCGAGGAGCTGCAGTCGCACAACCGGCTGGATATCGGCCATGCGCGCGCGATGCAGGGCTGGCCGTTGCTGCAGGACGGGCGCGAACGCATGCTGCTGCCCAGTGGCAACGCCCGCGCCAGCAACGGCGATGCGCTGCGCCAGCTGGTGCTGGGTGGGTTGGGCATGGCGCGGCTGGCAGCATTCCAGGTGCAGCAGGATATTGCCGCCGGGCGCCTGCTGCCGGTGCTGGAAGAGGCCAACCCCGGTGACCTGGAAGAGGTGCACGCGGTGTTCCTGGGGCAGGGCGGCTACCTGCCGCTGCGGGTGCGCGCGTTTCTTGATTTCCTGGTGGAGAACGTCGACCTGACGCAGCCACGGGGGTAGTGCCGGCCGCTGGCCGGCAACCTCACGATCTTCGACCCCTCGCATCGGTTGCCGGCCAGCGGGCGGCACTACCGTGCGGAAGCCGGGCCCACGCACGGTAGTGCCGGCCTCAGGGCTGCAGCAGCTTGCGCGCGGCGGCGCGCGCTTCCTTGCTCACTTCCACGCCGCCGAGCATGCGTGCCAGCTCTTCCTCGCGCGCCTTGCTGTCCAGCTTTTCCACGGCGCTCTGGGTCATGCCTTCCACCGGGCCCTTGCTGACCCGGTAATGGGCATGGCCCTTGGAGGCAACCTGCGGCAGGTGGGTCACGCACAGCACCTGGCGCTTCTCGCCGAGCGCGCGCAGCTTCTGGCCGACGATGTCGGCTACCGCGCCGCCGATGCCGGAGTCGACTTCGTCGAACACCATGGTCGGTACTGCATCCAGGTCCAGCGCGGCCACTTCGATGGCCAGCGAGATGCGTGACAGTTCGCCGCCGGAGGCCACCTTGCGCAGGGCGCGCGGCGGCTGGCCGGCATTGGCTGCGACCAGGAATTCCACGCGCTCGGCACCCTGCGGGTCGGGCTTGGCGGCGTCCTGCGGTTCCAGCTCGATCAGGAACTGGCCGCCGCCCATGCCCAGCTCTGCGATGATGCCGGTGGTGGTGGCCGACAGCTCGGCAGCAGCGTTGCGACGGCTGGCGGTCAGCACTTCGGCCTGTGCGCGCCAGGCGGCGGCGGCCTTGTCGATCTCGCCGGCCAGGCGCTGCAGGCGTTCGTCGGCGCCGCGCAGCTGTTCCACTTCGGCGTGCATGCGCTCGCGCTGCGCACCCAGCTCGTCCATCGGCACGCGGTGCTTGCGGGCCAGGTCGTGCAGACGGCCGAGGCGGCGCTCGTTCTCCTCGAACTGTTCCGGGTCGGCGTCGAGGTCGTCATGCACCCGATCCAGCAGCGACAGGGCTTCGTGCAGCTGGATCGAAGCGTTCTCGATCAGGCCATCCACCTCGCCCAGGCGCGGGTCGTGCTCGATCAGGCGCGACAGCTCGTGGCGCACCTGCTGCAGCAGGTCCAGCGCGGAGCTGCCGTCGTCGCCGTTGAGCTGGTTGCTGGCGGCCTGGCAGGCGCTCAGCAGGGCGCTGGCATGGGCCTGGCGGCGGTGGCTGGCGCCGAGTGCGGCAATCGACTCCGGCTCCAGGTCTTCACGGTCCAGCTCGCGCAGCTGGTGCTCCAGGAAGCCGATCCGGTCACTGACGTCGCCCTGTTGCGACAGCGCCAGCGATTCATCGACCAATGCCTGCCAGGCCGCGGCGGCGCGTCGCACCTGGCGGCGTTCGTTCTCGTTGCGCGCATAGGCGTCGAGCAGGGCCAGCTGCGACGGGCGCGTCAGCAGGGCCTGCTGTTCGTGCTGTCCGTGGATCTCCACCAGCAGCGAGGCCAGGTCGCCCAGTTGCGCCAGGGTCACCGGGCGGCCGTTGATCCAGGCCCGCGAACCGCCATCGGCGCGGATGACCCGGCGCAGCTGGCACTGCTCCTCGTCGTCCAGCTCGTTGTCGGCCAGCCACTGGCGTGCAGCCTGCAGCTGCTCCAGCGCAAACTCGGCCGAAAGCTCGGCGCGCGCGGCGCCGTGGCGGACCACGCCGCTGTCGGCGCGCAGGCCGGACAGGAAGCCCAGCGCGTCGACCATCAGCGACTTGCCGGCGCCGGTCTCGCCTGAAACCACGGTCATGCCTGGCCCGAACTCCAGTTCGGTGGCGCGGACGACGGCGAAATCCTTGATCGAAAGATGTCTGAGCATGGGTAAGGGGGTATCAGCAGCCGCGCAACGCTAGCACGCGGGCGAGGGAGGTCCAATGACTTGCCAAGGTGATGCGCCGCCATTATCTAGTGTCCGTGTCTCACAGGTTGATTCCATGCACGGTTCTCCCGACCAGCTTGCCCCGCGTGCGCGCCATCTGCTGCGCACGCTGATCGCGCGTTACATCCAGGACGGCGAGCCGGTCGGCTCGCAGACGCTGGCGCGCGTGGCCGGGCTGGAGGTCAGTCCGGCCACCATCCGCAACATCCTGGGTGACCTGGAAGACCTGGGGCTGCTGGCCTCGCCGC
This sequence comes from Stenotrophomonas sp. YJH_SMC_91, assembly GCF_059368495.1. Lineage (NCBI taxonomy): Bacteria > Pseudomonadati > Pseudomonadota > Gammaproteobacteria > Lysobacterales > Lysobacteraceae > Stenotrophomonas > Stenotrophomonas sp. YJH_SMC_91. The sequence continues at coordinate 131,882 of NZ_JCAFRT010000006.1, forward strand.
ACACCTCCGCCGGGCGCGTCCCGACCGCACATGGCTACCGGGTCTTCGTCGACAGCCTGCTGCAGATGCAGCCGCCGGGCGAAGGCGAGCTGGCCCGGTTGCGCCAGGAACTGGCTGGCGGCGGCAGCACCCAGGCCCTGCTCGGCAGCGCCTCGGAGCTGTTGTCGGCGATGAGCCACTTCGTCGGCGTGGTCAGCGCGCCGCGACGCGAGCAGTTCGCCTTCCGCCAGATCGACTTCGTGGCGCTGGACGGGCGCCGGGTGCTGGCGATCCTGGTGTTTGCCGACAACGAGGTGCAGAACCGCGTCATCGAGACCCGGCAGGAGTTCGCGCCGGGCCAGCTGGAGCAGGTCGCGAACTACCTCAATGCCCATTTCGCCGGCCTGCCGATGGCCGAGATCCGCACCCGACTGCTGCTGGAACTGCGCGATGCCCGCTCCGAGCTGGAACAGCTGCTGGCGCACAGCATCGAGCTGGCCGAGCAGGCCCTGCAGCCGGCGGCCGACGACATGCTGGTGGCCGGCCAGACCCGCCTGATGGGGGTGCAGGACCTGTCCGACCTGGAGCGCCTGCGCGAGCTGTTCGAGCTGTTCTCCAGCAAGCGGGAGATCCTGCAGCTGCTGGAGCGGACCATCCAGGCGCCCGGCGTGCGCATCTTCATCGGCGAGGAGACCGGGATGATGCCGCTGCAGGGCGTCTCGCTGGTCACTGCCCCTTACACGGCCAATGGCCAGGTGCTGGGCGTGCTGGGGGTGATCGGCCCCAAGCGGATGGCCTACGACCGCGTGATCCCGCTGGTCCAGGCTACCGCCGATGTACTGGGCGCGGCGTTTTCGCCAGCCGGCCGCCCGCCGGGAACATCCGACGCTTGAAACGCAGCATCCCGCCCACACTAGGGTGGGTGGAGGCGGAGATTGACCGCCAGGGACCCAGACATGAACCACGAACAGCCAGATATCGAATCCCAGCAGAGTGCCGCCGATGCGGCCGCCACCGCCGGCGTCAACGACGAAGTCGAGCGCCTGCGCGCCGAAATCGAACAGGTCAAGGCCGATGCCCTGCGTGAGCGCGCCGACCTGGAGAACCAGCGCAAGCGCGTTGCCCGTGACATCGAACAGGCCCGCAAGTTCGCCAACGAGAAGCTGCTGGGCGATCTGCTCCCCGTGTTCGACAGCCTGGATGCCGGCCTGAAGGCCGCCGGCGACGACCCGCACCCGCTGCGCCAAGGCCTGGAGCTGACCTACAAGCAGCTGCTGAAGGTGGCCGCCGACAACGGACTGGTCCTGCTGGACCCGATCGGCCAGCCGTTCAACCCGGAACACCACCAGGCCATCAGCCAGGTGCCGACGCCGGGCGCCGCCCCGGGCAGCGTGGTGACCGTGTTCCAGAAGGGCTACCTGCTCAACGAGCGCCTGCTGCGGCCGGCGCTGGTGGTGGTGGCCGCCGATTGATGGACCAGGCCGGGCTTTGCCCGGTCCCGGTTGTGCCAGGCCATGCCTGGCAAGGTTTTCCAGGCGCTGAACACAGCGTTCGGGAGACGGCTTGAATGTTCCACGAGCCTCCCCCACATCGTATTCATCCACCGGCCGAACGGCCGGACTGACACCAACAAGCATCCTCAGGAGTCTCCCCCATGGGCAAGATCATTGGTATCGACCTCGGCACCACCAACTCGTGCGTGGCGATCATGGACGGCGGCAAGGCCCGCGTCATCGAGAATTCGGAAGGCGATCGCACCACCCCGTCAATCGTCGCCTACACCAAGGACGGCGAAGTCCTGGTCGGCGCCTCGGCCAAGCGCCAGGCCGTGACCAACCCGAAGAACACCTTCTACGCGGTGAAGCGCCTGATCGGCCGCAAGTTCACCGACGCCGAAGTGCAGAAGGACATCGCGCACGTCCCGTACAGCATCCTGGCCCATGACAATGGCGACGCCTGGGTGGCCACCAGCGACGGCAAGAAGATGGCCCCGCAGGAAATCTCGGCCAAGGTGCTGGAAAAGATGAAGAAGACCGCCGAGGACTTCCTCGGTGAGAAGGTCACCGAAGCGGTCATCACCGTGCCGGCCTACTTCAACGACAGCCAGCGCCAGGCAACCAAGGACGCCGGCCGCATCGCCGGCCTGGACGTCAAGCGCATCATCAACGAGCCGACCGCGGCCGCGCTGGCCTACGGCCTGGACAAGGGCGACAACAAGGATCGCAAGATCGTGGTGTACGACCTGGGCGGCGGCACCTTCGACGTCTCGGTGATCGAGATCGCCAACGTCGACGGTGAAAAGCAGTTCGAAGTGCTGGCCACCAACGGCGACACCTTCCTGGGTGGCGAAGACTTCGACAACCGCGTCATCGAGTACCTGGTTGAAGAGTTCAACAAGGACCAGGGCATCGACCTGCGCAAGGATCCGCTGGCCCTGCAGCGCCTGAAGGATGCTGCCGAGCGCGCCAAGATCGAGCTGTCCAGCGCCCAGCAGACCGAAGTGAACCTGCCGTACGTCACCGCTGACGCGTCGGGTCCGAAGCACCTGAACATCAAGCTGACCCGCGCCAAGCTGGAAGCCCTGGTGGACGACCTGATCAAGAAGTCGATCGAGCCGTGCCGCGTCGCCCTGAACGATGCCGGCCTGCGTTCGAGCGACATCAGCGAAGTGATCCTGGTCGGCGGCCAGACCCGCATGCCGAAGGTGCAGCAGGCGGTGACCGAGTTCTTCGGCAAGGAACCGCGCAAGGACGTCAACCCGGACGAAGCCGTGGCACTGGGTGCTGCGATCCAGGGCGGCGTGCTGGGCGGCGACGTCAAGGACGTGCTGCTGCTGGACGTGACCCCGCTGTCGCTGGGCATCGAGACCATGGGCGGCGTGTTCACCAAGATCATCGAGAAGAACACCACCATCCCGACCAAGGCCTCGCAGGTGTTCTCCACCGCCGAGGACAACCAGTCGGCCGTGACCGTGCACGTGCTGCAGGGTGAGCGCGAACAGGCCCGCTTCAACAAGTCGCTGGCCAAGTTCGACCTGTCCGGCATCGAGCCGGCCCCGCGTGGCCTGCCGCAGGTGGAAGTGTCCTTCGACATCGACGCCAACGGCATCCTGCACGTGTCGGCCAAGGACAAGAAGACCAACAAGGAACAGAAGGTCGAGATCAAGGCCGGTTCGGGCCTGTCCGAGGAAGAGATCGCGCGCATGGTCGCCGACGCGGAAGCCAACCGCGAAGAAGACAAGAAGTTCCAGGAACTGGTGCAGGCCCGCAACCAGGCCGACGCCCTGATCCACGGCACCCGCAGCGCCATCACCGAGCACGGCAGCAAGGTCGGCGGCGATGTCATCGGCAAGGTCGAGGCGGCCCTGGCCGACCTGGAAACCGCGATGAAGGGTGACGACAAGGCACAGATCGAAGCCAAGTCGAAGGCACTGGAAGAAGCTGGCCAGTCGCTGTTCGCCGCTGCTTCGGCCGACCAGGGCGGTGCCCCGGGTGCCGACGCCGGCAATGCCGGCAAGGCGCAGGACGACGTGGTCGACGCCGAGTTCACCGAAGTCAAGGACGACAAGAAGTCCTGATCCGGACCGACACGGGACGCTGGCCACCAGCGTCCCGTTGTCGCATCAGGGTCCTGACCGCCCACCGGCGTGTCGGGGCGCCCGACGCAAGAGCGGACCTGGTTCCGCTCTTCCGCTTTGACGAATCCCGACTTTCCGGAACCAGATCCACGATATGAGCAAGCGCGATTATTACGAAGTGCTGGGCGTTGACCGCACCGCCACCGACGACGAGCTGAAGAAGGCGTACCGTCGCTGCGCGATGAAGTTCCACCCGGACCGCAACCCGGGTGATGCGGCGGCCGAAGCCTCCTTCAAGGAGTGCAAGGAAGCCTACGAAGTGCTGTCCGACGGCAACAAGCGCCGCATGTACGACAGCCATGGCCACGCGGCGTTCGAGCACGGCATGGGCGGCGGCGGGCCGGGCGGCCCGGACATGAACGATATCTTCGGCGATATCTTCGGCAACATCTTTGGCGGCGGTGGCGGTGGTCCGCGCCAGGCGCGTCGCGGCGCCGATATCGGCTACGTGATGGAGCTGGACCTGGAAGAAGCCGTGCGCGGCGTCGAGCGCCGCATCGAGATTCCGACCCTGGCCGAGTGCGGCGACTGCGATGGCAGTGGCTCGGAAGACGGCAAGGTCGAAACCTGCAATGTGTGCCATGGCCGCGGCCAGGTGCGCATCCAGCGCGGCATCTTCGCCATGCAGCAGGCCTGCCACAACTGCGGCGGCCGTGGCCAGATCATCGCCAAGCCCTGCAAGACCTGCCACGGCAACGGCCGTGTCGAGGAAGACAAGGTGCTGTCGGTGAAGGTGCCGGCCGGCGTCGATACCGGCGACCGCATCCGCCTGCAGGGCGAGGGCGAAGCCGGTCCGGCCGGTACGCCACCGGGCGACCTGTACGTGGAAGTGCGCGTGCGCGAGCATGCGATCTTCCAGCGCGATGGCGACGACCTGCACTGCGAAGTGCCGATCCGCATCTCGCAGGCGGCACTGGGTGACACCGTGCGCGTGGCCACCCTCGGCGGCGAAGCGGAGATCCGCATTCCGGCCGAGACCCAGACCGGCAAGCTGTTCCGCCTGCGCGGCAAGGGCGTGCGTTCGGTGCGCAGCCGCAGCGAGGGCGACCTGTACTGCCGCGTGGTGGTGGAGACTCCGGTCAACCTCACCCCTGAGCAGCGCAAGCTGCTGGAACAGTTCGAAGCCACCTTCGTCGGCGAGGAAGCACGCAAGCATTCGCCGAAGTCGGCCACCTTCATGGATGGCGTGAAGGGCTTCTGGGACCGGATGACGTCCTGAGTTTTCAACGCAAGTGTTGAACGGTAGCGCCGGGCCATGCCCGGCGTTTTCGTTTGCGATCAGCGGAAAAACGCCGCCGGCGTCTGCCCCAGCTGGCGCTTGAACATGCTGGTGAACGCGCTGGGGCTGTCGTAGCCCATCGCCAGCGCGACATCGATGACCTTGTCGCCGACCGCCAGCCGCTCCAATGCGGCCAGCAGTCGCGCCTGCTGTCGCCACTGGCCGAAGGTCATGCCCAGCTCGTGGGCGAAGTGGCGCTGGATGGTTTTCACGTCCACTTCCAGCGCCTGTGCCCAGTCCTGCAGCGTGGCGTCATCGCCGGGGTGCTTCTGGATGTGCTGGCAGATCCGCTGCAGGCGCGGGTCGGTGGGCGAGGGCAGGTGCAGCGGGAGCACGTCCATGCGATGCAGTTCGTCCAGCAGCAGGCGCACCACGCGGCCATCGCGGCTGTCTTCGATGTGCTCGCCCTTGATCAGGGTGGCTGCCTGCAGCAGTTCGCGCAGCAGCGGTGCCACCTGTACCGCGAACGGTTCGGCCGGCAACTGCGGGGCGAACGACGGATCGATGTACAGGCTGCGCATGTGCACGGCGGCAATGCAGTCCACCGCGTGCACCATGCCCGCCGGCATCCAGATCGCACGGGTGGAGGGCACGACCCAGCGACCGACTTCCGAGCGCACCACCATCAGCCCCGAGATGGCATAGACCAGCTGGTGGCGCTGGTGCTTGTGGCCTGCGATATGGGTGCCTGCCGGGTACTGGGTAACCCGATAGGTGACCGGACGATGCAGTGGCACATCACGCCACGGCGCAGCCGGGTCGACATCGCCGGCAATGTCCTTTTTGCGATAGGCCATGACCCGAACGCGGCAGAAGGGAGGGGAGGGTAACCGTAGCATGCGTGGCTCGCCCCCAACCTGACTGCGTCCATGTCCGCCTTGGCTTCTCCCGCAACGACCTCACGTCCGGTGGCTCCCGGTGTGCTGGCAGCTATTTCCACCTCGCATGTCGTCAACGACATGATGCAGTCGCTGATCCTGGCCATCTATCCAGTGATCAAGGGCGGCTTCAACCTGAGCTTCACCCAGATCGGCCTGATCACGCTGACCTACCAGCTGACCGCTTCGATCTTCCAGCCACTGGTTGGCGCCGCCACCGACCGTCGCCCGGCGCCGTACTCGCTGCCGATTGGCATGGCCTCGACCCTGTGCGGCATGCTGCTGCTCGGCTTCGCGCCGAACTATGCGGTGGTGCTGATGGCTGCGGCGATGGTCGGCATTGGTTCGGCCATTTTCCATCCGGAAGCATCGCGCATTGCGCGGCTGGCCTCGGGTGGCCGCCATGGCTTCGCACAGTCGGTGTTCCAGGTGGGCGGCAATTTCGGTGCCGCGCTCGGTCCATTGATTGCTGCAGCGGTGATCGTGCCGCATGGCCAGCATGCCGCGTCGTGGTTTGCCGGCGCCGCGCTGATCGGCATTGCACTGCTGACCTATGTCGGCCGCTGGTACGCGCTGCACCTGGGCACCCCGCGCCCGGCCAGCACCGCCTCGATGGCGCCGCGCCATCCCCCGCGCACCGTGGCCAAGGTGCTGGCGATCCTGCTGGTGCTGATCTTCAGCAAGTACTTCTACATGGCCAGCATCGGCAGCTACTTCACCTTCTACCTGATCCACCACTTCGGCATTCCGGTGGCACAGGCGCAGCTGCATCTGTTCGCATTCCTGGTGGCGTCCGCCGCCGGCGGCTTCCTCGGTGGCCCGCTGGGCGATCGCATCGGCCGCAAGCCGATCATCTGGACCTCGATCCTTGGCGTTGCACCGTTCGCACTGATGCTGCCGCATGCCGATCTGTTCTGGACCACGGTGCTGGCGGTGCTGATCGGTTTCGTGTTGTCGTCGGCGTTCTCGGCGATCGTGGTGTACGCACAGGAAATGATGCCGCACCGCATCGGCATGGTGTCCGGCCTGTTCTTCGGCTTTGCGTTCGGCATGGGTGGACTGGGTGCTGCCGTGCTCGGCCTGCTGGCGGACAAGACCAGCATTGAGTACGTCTACCAGTTGACTGCGTTCCTGCCGCTGCTCGGCATCGTGGCGGCGTGGCTGCCGCCGTCGCGGCCTGCTGTTCACTGAGGGGTGCTTCTTTTTGCAGGGCTGCGCCCTGCACCCGCAGAGGCAACGGCAAAAGCCAAAGCGCGCTATCCGTGGGTGGGCGGGGTGGGGTCGGTTGAGGGGGACACTGCAAGTACGTCCATGTAGCTCGGTCGCGCCGTTTTCCGGGATCTGTCGGAACAGCGTTCTGCTTTGGTGGGTGCCGACCGTTGGTCGGCACGGGGTCGGATATCGATATTTGACAGACGTGTCGATCAACGGACGACACCTACCAACAGCCGCAGTTGCCAGTAGAGCCACGCCATGCGTGGACGAATTCATTCGGTATCCGACAGATGTGCCGACCAACGGTCGGCACCCACCAGCAGCTGTCGGCCAACTGTCGAAGGCGGGGCGGTGTCGGCGTGCGGGGTGTCAGCGGCATGGATGCCGCTGCCAAGCCTACAAGGACGTACTTGCGGCGTCCCCGCACGCCGACACCGCCCCGCCATCCCACGGATAGCCCGCTCTGGCTTTTGATGTTGACGTTGATTCTGCAGGCGCAGGGCTGCAAGCCCTGCCGAACCCCCCACCGGGCGTAGAATGCGGCCATGAGCGAATCCCTTGATAACCACCTGGTCCACGGCCGCCGCCAGCGGCCCGACGGCCCGTCGCCGATCGATGTCATCTCGGTCCAGTCGCAACTTGTCTACGGCCACGCCGGCAACAGCGCCGCCGTGCCGCCGATGCGCGCTCTCGGCGTGCGCGTAGCAGAAATTCCGACCGTGTTGCTCAGCAACGCGCCGTTCTACGACACCACGCGCGGTCGCGTGCTGCCCGCCGACTGGTTCGCCGACCTGCTGCTCGGCACCCACGAGCGCGGCCTGCCGCAGCGGGCGAAGATGCTGGTGTCCGGCTACTTCGGCAGCACCTCCAACGGTGCCGCCTTCGCCGACTGGCTGGACGACATCCTGCCGGCCTGCCCGCAGCTGCGTTACTGCCTGGATCCGGTGATTGGTGATACGCACACCGGCCCCTACGTGGAACCGGGCCTGGAAGCGATCTTCGCAGAGCGCCTGCTGCCGCATGCCTGGCTGGTGACCCCGAACGCCTTTGAACTCAATCGCCTCACCGGCATGCCGGCGCTCGCCGAGGCCGATGCCATCGCCGCCGCACGCACGCTGCTGGATCGTGGCCCGCACTGGGTGATCGCGCACAGCGTGGGCGGCACCCCGGGTGAACTGGTGACCCTGGCTGTCGGCCGCGAGGAGACCTGGCGCTGGACCTCGCCCCTGCTGCCGGTGGACGTGGCCGGTACGGGTGATGTGCTGATGTCGCTGGTGGTGTCGTTCCTGCTGCGCGGCGAATCGATGCAGCAGGCGATCTCGCGTGCGATTGCCGGCACCCACGCGGCCCTGGAGGCGACCCTGGACAACGGCTTCGAAGAATTCGACGTGATCGCTGCAGCGCCTGCCGCGCTGGCCGAGGGGACGCGCTTCCGCGCCGAACGCGTGGCATGAGCGGCCTGCTCGAACGCACGCCGCGCACGGTCGGCATCGTCGGCAGTGCCGGCGCCTACGGGCGCTGGCTGACCCGCTTCTTCCAGCAGCACATGCAGCTGCGGGTAATCGGCCATGATCCGGCTGATCCGGGCTCGCATACGCCGGAACAGTTGCTCGCGCAGGCCGATGTGCTGGTGTTCTCGGCGCCGATCCGGCATACGCCGGCGTTGATCGCCGAGTACGTGCGGCAGTCGGCCGGCCGCGAGCAGGACCGGCTGTGGCTGGACGTGACCTCGGTGAAGGAGGCACCGGTGCAGGCGATGCTGGCCTCGCAGGCCGAGGTGGTCGGGCTGCACCCGATGACCGCGCCACCGAAAGCGCCGACCCTGAAGGGTCGGGTGATGGTGGTCTGCGAAGCGCGGCTGCGGCACTGGCAGCCATGGGTCGATTCGCTGTGCACGGCCCTGCAGGCTGAGTGCGTGCGGGCCACGCCACAGCATCACGACCAGATGATGGCGCTGGTACAGGCGATGGTGCATGCCACCCACCTGGCCCAGGCCGGCGTGCTGCGCCAGTACCAGCCGCAGCTGGGCGACCTGGCCGCGATGATGCCGTACCGGTCGGCATCGTTCGAACTGGATACGGCGATCATCTCGCGCATCCTGTCGCTGAACCCCGCGATCTACGAGGACATCCAGTTCGGCAACCCGTACGTGGCGCCGATGCTGGAGCGCTTGGTCGGCCAGCTGCAGACCCTGCAGGCCCAGGTCGGGCAGGGCGACGACACTGCACGCGATGCATTCCGTGAGGGGCTGCTGTCGGCCAACCGCAGTGCCTTCGGCGAGCAGGCACTGGCCGAGGGCAACTACACCTTTGAACGCGTGGGCTATCTGCTGGCTGACCTGACCGAGCGCAATGCGTTGTCGGTGCACCTGCCGGAAGACCGGCCGGGCTCACTGCGTGAGCTGCTGAACGTGTTCGAGCAGCACCGCATCAGCCTGGCCTCGATCCATTCCTCGCGCACGCCTGGCGGCGAAGTGCATTTCCGGATCGGGTTCGTGGCCGGCAGCGATCCAGGCGCGATCAGTCGCGCGGCCGCCGAAGTGCACGCCAGCGGCATCGGGCGGGTGCTGGGCTGAGCACATTCATCCACAGGCGGTGTGGATGATTTCTGAGCAAAGGTGTGGATAACCTCGCTCAGCCCTTGGTAGTAAAGGCTGTCAAGATGCTTGGTCAAAAATTGATCACGCTTTTTGTAGGGTCGAGCCATGCTCGACCGCCTTTGGCAAAAAGCGTGTCGACCAAGGTCGACACCCACCAGAGCGGAGCGGTACGAAATCCGGTGGCGCCGGGCCATGCCCGGCGAACCTCAGATCGTCAGCCTCAGCTCACCGCCACTGGTGGTGAACTCGCGGCCGTCGCGTACCAGCGGCCGTCCATCATCCAGCTCGTAGCGTGGCGTGGCTTCGGAATGGTGCCCGCTGCCATTCGCCTCGGGCTTGAACTCGATGATGATGTGGCTTTCGCCGTTGCTGTCGACGGCGGGGAACTGACGGAACGACATCGTGCACCTCCTTCAGCGGATGCTGCTGTTGCGCGGCCAGCTTGGCCGCGCCGATGTTAGGCGGACGTCATCAATCGATGAACTGCAGGCGTGCAAGTTCAGCGTACAGTCCGCCTTCGGCCAGCAGCTGCGCGTGCGTGCCCTCGGCGACGATGCGGCCCTGGTCCATCACCACGATGCGGTCGGCCTTGAGCACAGTGGCCAGGCGGTGGGCAATGACCAGCGTGGTGCGGCCGGCCATCAGCCGCTCCAGCGCCTGCTGCACGCTGTGCTCGCTCTGCGCGTCCAACGCGCTGGTGGCTTCGTCCAGCAGCAGGATCGGCGCGTCCTTCAGCAGTGCGCGGGCAATCGCCACACGCTGCTGCTGGCCACCGGACAGGCGGGCGCCGCGCTCGCCCAGCTCACTGTCATAGCCCTGCGGCAACGCGCGCAGGAATCCGTCCGCCTCGGCGGCGCGTGCGGCATCTTCCACCTCGCTGTCGCTGGCCTGCAGGCGGCCATAGCGGATGTTGTCGCGCGCGCTGGCGGCAAACAGCGTCGGCTGCTGCGGAACCAGCGCCAGCTGTCCGCGCAGTTCGGCCGGGTCGACCTGGCGCACGTCGATGCCATCCACGCAGATGCGGCCACTGGCCGGATCGTGGAAGCGCAGCAGCATCGACAGCACCGTGCTCTTGCCTGCGCCGGACGGGCCAACCAGGGCCACGGTCTCGCCCGGGCGCACGTGCAGGTTGAAATGGTCCAGCGCCGCCTGGTCAGGCCGCTGCGGGTAATGGAACACCACGTCGTCGAACCGGATCTCGCCACGCAGCGGCTGCGGCAGCACGTGCGGCTGCGCCGGCGCGCGGATCTCGATGTCTTCCTGCAGCAGTTCGCCGATGCGGCCCATGCCGCCGGCCGCGCGCTGCAGTTCGTTCCAGACTTCGGCCAGCGCACCGACCGAGCCACCACCGATCAGCGCGTACAGCACGAACTGGCCAAGGGTGCCTGCGCTGAGGCGGCCGTCGATGACATCGTGCGCGCCCAGCCACAGCACGCCGACGATGGCGCCGAACACCAGCAGGATGGCGCTGGCGGTGACCAGCGACTGCGCACCGATGCGGCGGCGGGCGGCCTTGATGGCATCGCCCAGTGCATGGTCGAAGCGGCCGCGCTCGTAGGGTTCGCGTGCATGCGCCTGCACCGTCCTTACGGCGCCCAGGGTCTCGCTGGCCAGGCTGTTCGCATCGGCGATGCGGTCCTGGCTGCTGCGCGCGACGGTGCGCAGCTTGCGCGCACCGATGATGATCGGCAATACCGCAAGCGGAATACCCAGCAGCGACCACGCCGCCAGCCGCGGGCTGGTGACGAACAGCATCGCCAGGCTGCCGACCACCGTGACGCTGCTGCGCAATGCCACCGACATGGTCGAGCCGACCACGCTGCGCAGCAGCTCACTGTCGGCGGTCAGGCGCGAGACCAGCTCACCGCTGCGGCTGCGGTCATGGAAGCCGGCACCGAGCTGGATGAGGTGTGCGTAGAGGCGGCTGCGCAGGTCAGCCACGACCTTTTCGCCCAGCAGCGACACGAAGTAGAAGCGCGCGGCGGTGGCCAGGGCCAGCACCACGGCCACCAGCATCAGCAGGGCGAAGGCACGGTTGATCTGGCCGCCGCTGCTGAAGCCATGGTCGATCATCTGCTTGACCGCCGGCGGCAGGCTCAGCGTGGCCGCCGAAGACACCGCCAGGGCCATCAGCCAGGCGGTGAACAGGCCACTGTGGCGGCGCACGAACGGCCATAGCGTGCGCAGGCTGCCAAGGCGGCGCAGCGGCGGGGGCGAGGCGGGGGCGCCGTCCTTGTCAGTCATCCTGGTGGTCGTCTTCTATGCGGATACGGTCACGAGTGGCGTCGCGCAGGCGGATTTTCAATGCGTCGACCTGATCGGCCGGCAATTCGACCCGCAGGCACACCCCGTTCGCGTCGAACTGTTCATCGCGCTTCTCCGCGCCGAACCCCGGAAGGGCCGCATGCAGGGTGCCCAGGTCTTCGAAGCCGGCCTGCAGCTGCAGCCGTGCCATGGCGACCAGCGCCAGCCGCGGCGCGGTGCGCAGGCATTCTGCGGCGGCGCCACCGTACGCCCGGACCAGGCCGCCGGCGCCGAGCTTGATGCCACCGAACCAGCGCGTCACCACCACCATCACCCGGTCGAAGCCCTGCCCGTCGATCGCGGCCAGGATCGGCCGCCCGGCGGTGCCTGCCGGCTCGCCATCATCGCTGGAGCGGTAGTCCTGGCCATGCCGGTAGGCCCAGCAGTTGTGCGTGGCGTCGGCCACGGCAACCTGTTGCAGGAACGCCAGCGCTGCGGGGGCGCCGTCGATCGGCGCGGCATGGGCGATGAAACGGCTGTGTTTGACTTCCAGCGTGTGGCTGACGGGCTGGGCGAGGGTATCGAGCATTCCCGCCATTCTACGGTGTTGCCGGGTACCCCCGCCCGTTTCAGTCGTCCAGCAGCGGGCGCAGGTCGCGCGGCAGGCGCGCTTCCGGATATTGCTGGATGTAGCGCTCCAGGCTGGCGCGGGCGAGGTCGCGCTGGTCCTGGTCACGGCGCTCGCGGATTTTCTGCAGCCACTGCCGGCGTGGCAGGCGCGCGTCGGCGTCCACCTCGGCCTGCACGGTATCCGCGCTCAGGCCCGCATCGCTGCCGCGGCGCATGATGCCCGGAGCCGAACGGCTGGGAGCCTCACGCTTCATCGAGGTGATCTCCACCCGATCCAGCGCCTCCGCCCGCTCGACCTCGGCGGCATTGGCTGCCGGTGCAGGTGCCGCGGCCGTGCGTGCTTTCAGTGCCCCGGACGCTGCCGGCGCGAATGCCGGTGCAGGTGCCGGTGCCGAGTAGGCGGCGGATGCCGGTGGCGCAGGCGGCGCTGCGGCCGGTGTTGCCGTCGGCGCTGGCGGGAGGGCCGCAAAGGCGGTATCGGCGGCCGCATCCGCAGCCATCGATCGTGCAGCCTGGGCCGGCGCTTCAGCGGTCTCGGCCGGCGCCGGCTCGGGCGCGCGTGCGATGGCCGGTGCCGGGGCAGCGGCAACAGGGGCGGCCTCGGGTGCTGCGGGCGCAGCGCTTGGTTCGGCGGCCGCCACAGCGCTGTCGGCTGCACTGCGGTCAGCGGCCTGATCGGCAGCCGCAACGTCTTCTGCCGCTGCCGGTGCCGCAGCAACAGCGGCCTCACCGGCCGGAACCGGCGGCGGTTCCGGACGCAGCTGCCAGGCGATGCCGATGGCAAACACCATCGAGGCGGCGATGCCGAACACCGCCGGCCAACGCGGGCGTGTGCGCTGCGTGCGCGGCGCCTCGGGAGAGGCGACCGCATCGGCCGCCGGCGCGTCCACGGCAGCGCGGGCCGCGGCCAGGATGGCAGCGTCCAGTGCGGCGGGCGGAGCCTGCTCGGCGCGACGGCCGAGCAGCCGGGCCAGCTCGCGTTCTTCCGGCGTCAGCGGTTCGTCTCGGTTCATGCGTTCAATCCCGCACGCAGCTTGTCCATCGCATAGCGCAGCCGCGATTTCACGGTTTCCCGGCCTACGCCGGTGATCTGGCCGATCTCCTCCAGGCTCAGTTCCTGATCCAGCCGCAGTTGCAGCACTTCGCGCTGCTCAGGCGGCAGTTGTTCCATCGCCAGCTGGATGCGGCGACGTTGTTCGAATTCGGAAAGCTCGCCTTCCGGGGTCTGCCCATCCTCGATCACGGCCAGGCGCAGATCGGCATCGGCCGGGGCAGCCGGGCGGTGGCGGGCGGCGCGCCAATGGTCGTTCAGGCGGTTGTGGGCGATGCGGAACAGCCAGGTGCTGAACGCCGCGTCCGGTTGCCACCCGGCACGGGCGCTGATCACCCGCTGCCAGACGTCCTGGAAGATCTCCTCGGCCAGCGCGGTGTCGCGCAGTTGCCGCAGCAGGAAGCCGAACAGGCGCTTGCGGTGGCGCCCATACAGGCTTTCGAACGCGCGCAGGTCGCCACCGGCCCAGGCCAGCATCAAGGCTTCATCGGTTGGCAGTGCGCTGGCTTCCACGGCGTACAGGGTAAGGCCTGCAGGCGGTGGCGCATAGCCGGTGGCAGGGGCGGGCAGGGCGAGGTTCATGGCATGGAAGCAGCTACGGACAGCACGAAAAACGTACGGGCGCACGATTCGGGGTTTACGGGCTTCCATTGCCCCCCGGGTGGCGCGCTATGCTCGGCGGCTCAGGGGAGGCGACGCACAGACGGCGCCAAGAGATTGTCATTTGTCCACGCATGCTGAATCGGCGGAAGAGCCACTACACGAGGCCGTGTTGAGCACGGCGCTGGTGCGCGCGTTGCATGCGCTTTTGCCGGAAACGGCCGTGGTCCGCGTTGGCTGGGACGACCCGCAGCTGGGGAGTGGCCGAGGGGGCTGGCCCTTGCATGCGATTGACAGCGCTGCGTCCGTGGAGCCCGCCACCGGCGATGGCCAGCACGGCTGGGAGTATGACGGTGCGCGGCTGCTGCTGTCGGTTGCGGGCGCGGTGCCTTCACCCGCGTGGTGGGGGCTGGCCCGGCAGGCGATGGAGCTGGCGCTGCAGCGCGGCCGCCAGGCCGGCCAGATCAAGGCACTGGAAGAGGCCGAACGGCTGCAGCAGGCCCTGTTCCAGATTGCAGATCTGGCCGGTGCCGACCTGGAAATGCCCGAGATGCTGCGCCACGTGCATGGTGTGCTGGGCACGCTGATGTATGCCGAGAACTGCTACATCGTGGAATACGACGATGTGCGCGACCAGATACGCTTCCTGTACTTCGCCGATCAGGTCGATGACTTCGTCGCCGATCCCACGCAGAGCCATGACGCCAGCGAGATGCCGCGCAGCCTGACCGTGGCGCTGTTGCGCCATGGCAAGCCGCTCAGTGGTCCCTCGCGCAGACTGCTGGCGCAGGTGATGGAACAGGAGCACGACCCGCAGCGTGGGCCCGAAAGCCTGGACTGGCTGGGCGTGCCGATGCTGCGCGACGGCCGCGTCTGCGGCGCCATCGTGGTTCAGAGCTATGAACAGGCGGCCCGCTATGGCGAGGCCGAGCGCGCATTGCTGGGCTTCGTTGCGCAGCACGTACAGACCGCGATGGACCGGCGCCAGGCGCAGGTGCGGCTGGAGCAGCAGGTGGCGCGGCGCACCCAGGAACTGCAGCGCGCCAACCGCAGCCTGCAGGATGAGGTGGCCGAGCGTCGCCGTGCCGAACAGTTGCAGACCGCGCTGTACAACATCGCCGAGATGGCGATGTCAGCCGACAGCCTGGACCAGTTCTATGGTCAGGTGCATGGGGTGGTCGGGCGCCTGCTCGACGCACGCAATTTCTACATCGCCCTGGTCAACCCGGCCGGCAACGGCCTGGACTTCGTGTATTCGGTGGACGAGCACAATGCCAGCCGCGCGCCACGGCCGTTCAGCCGGGGCCTGACCGAATACGTGGTGCGCAACCGGCGCCCGCTGCTGGCGTCACGCGCGCAGATCGATGCGCTGCTGGCCAGTGGTGAAGTGCGCGAGTCCGGCGCGCGCTCGCATTGCTGGCTGGGCGTGCCGTTGCTGCGCGACGATGAGGTGGTGGGGGCGATCGTGGTGCAGAGCTACAGCGAGAACAGCACGTTCAGCGTGCACGATCAGCGGCTGCTGACCTTCGTTGCGCAGAACATCGGAACCGGGCTTGCGCGCCAGCGCGACCAGCAGCGGCTGCGTTCGGCACATGCCGAGCTGGAAAAGCGCGTTGAGGAACGCACCCGCGAACTGGCCGAGGTCAACGAAAAGCTGCTTGGGCAGATCGGTGAGCGCCTGCGTGCCGAGCAGCGCCTGACCCACCAGGCCATGCACGATGCGCTGACAGGCCTGCCCAACCGCCTGCACCTGCTGGATCGCCTGCAGGATTCACTGGCGCTGGCCAAGCGCGAGGGCGGACCGGTGTTCGCCGTGCTGTTCCTCGATCTGGACCGCTTCAAGCTGGTCAACGACAGCATCGGCCATGCCGCCGGCGACCGCATGCTGGTGGAAGTGGCCAAGCGCATCGTGTCGATGGCAGGTGCCGAAGATGTGGTGGCCCGGCTTGGCGGTGATGAGTTCGCTGTGCTGCTGCAGTGCCCGCAGGGCCTGGCGCAGGCACTGGATTTCGGCCAGCGGCTGCTGCTGGCGTTGCAGGAATCGATGTGGATCGCCGGGCGCGAACTGTTTCCGTCCGGCAGCCTGGGCATTGCCCTGTGGAATCCGCGCTACCGCACCGGAGAAGAGCTGCTGCGCGATGCGGATGCGGCCATGTACCGGGCCAAGGCGCAGGGCCATGACCGCTGTGCGATCTTCGACGAGGACATGCGCGAAGAAGCCATGCGCAGCCTGGACCTGGAAGCCGACCTGCGCCGTGCGATCAACAACCGCGATTTCGTGCCGTTCTACCAGCCGATCGTGCGCTTGTCCGACGGCGAAGTGGTCGGTCACGAGGCGCTGCTGCGCTGGCAGCATGAGCGCCGTGGCCTGCTGCTGCCCGGCGCGTTCCTGGAGCTGGGTGAAGAGAGCGGCCTGATCGAACAGGTGGACTGGCTGATCTACGAGCAGGTCATCGCGGGGCTGGCACGGGGAGGCGAAGGCTACGTCTCGGTGAACGTATCGCCCCGGCATTTCCGCTCGGCAGAGTTCAGTGATCGCCTGTTCGGCCTGCTCGACAGCTGTGGTGCCGATCCGCGCCGGCTGCGCCTGGAAATCACCGAGGTGGCGTTGCTGGACGACGGCCCGCACACGCTGCGTATCCTGCAGGGCCTGCGCGAGCGCGGCATCCAGGTGCAGCTGGACGATTTCGGTACCGGGTTCTCCGCGCTGTCCTACCTGCACCGTTTCCCGATCAGCACGCTGAAGATCGACCAGAGCTTCATCGCCGGCCTGCACGGTCCGGAAGTGCAGAGTACGCGGGCGCTGGTGGAAGGCGTGCTGTCGCTGGCGCGCACGCTGGGCATTGAGACCATTGGCGAAGGCATCGAGACCGACGCGCAGCGGCAGACCCTGCGTGAACTGGGCTGCGACTACGGCCAGGGCTACCTGCTGGGGCGGCCCGCGCCGTGGGCGCACGCGGCGGCCTGAGCCACCGCGTGCAGCTGCATCATCGCAGGGCGGCGCGGCGCTTCTCGTCGATCCACTTCGAGGCCTGGGCCGGCTGGTAGTTCTTCATCCACTCCAGCATCTCTTCGATGTCCGAGCCGTACCACAGGTCCTGGCGCTGGTCCGGATGCAGGAAGCGTTCTTCCACCATGCGATCGATCATGCCGATCAGCGGGGCGTAGAAGCCGTCCACATCGAGGAATGCGCATGGCTTGTTGCCGATGCCCAGCTGGCGCCAGGTCAGCATCTCGAAGATCTCTTCCATGGTGCCGAAGCCGCCGGGCAGGGCGACGAAACCGTCGGCAAGATCGAACATGCGCGACTTGCGCTCATGCATCGAACCGACGATCTCCAGTTCGGTCAGGCCACGGTGCGCCACTTCCCAGTCGGCCAGCTGGCGCGGGATCACGCCGGTCACCTCGCCGCCAGCGGCGAGCACGGCATTGGCCACGGTTCCCATCAGGCCGACGTTGCCGCCGCCATACACCAGGCGCAGGCCGTCGCGGGCGATGCGGTCACCCAGGGCAATGGCGCGTTCGGTGTAGGCCGGCTTGCTGCCAGCGTTGGAACCACAGTACACACAGATCGATTTCATGGATCTTCCTGTCTCTTGGCCGGAAACGAAAACGCCCCGTCGCCAACCGCAGGGCGGTCGGGGACGGGGTGTCCTTGGATTATGAGCCCTTCTGTAGAGCCGAGCCATGCTCGGCTGATCTTCGTTCAGATCGCGGCAAAGGCCGAGTCGAGCACGGCTCGACTCTACAAACGCCAAGCAGGCTTACGCGGCAGCGGCCTGCTCGCGGCGCGGGCCTTCACGCAGGGCGCGGCCGACCATGCCCACCAGCAGGTCCAGCTCCTCGCTGTCCATGCCGAAGTGCGGGGTGAAGCGCAGCGAGTTCTCGCCGCCGTGGATCACGTTGATGCCGTGCTGGCGCAGCCATTCCTCGGTCGAGTTGGCACCGTAGCACTTGAACTGCGGGGCCAGCTCGCAGGAGAACAGCAGACCGGTGCCCTGCACCTTGGTGATCAGCCCGCCCAGCTCGTTCTTCAGCTGTTCCAGCTTGCGCACGGCCTCGGCACCGCGTTCGGCGATGTTGGCGCGCACCTGCGGGGTCAGCTGGGCCAGGGTGGCGCAGGCCACGTCCAGCGCACGCGGGTTGCTGGTCATGGTATTGCCATAGATGCCCTTGCGGTACAGCTGCGCGGCATGCTCGGTCACCGCCAGCACCGACAGCGGGTACTGCGCGGCGTTGAGGGCCTTGGAATAGGTCTCCATGTCCGGCGGGTCGAGGCCTTCGAAGCCCGGGTAATCGACCACCGACAGCACGCCATGCGCGCGCAGGCCGGCCTGGATCGAGTCGAGCAGCAGCAGGCTGCCGTGGGCACGGGTCAGTTCGCGGGCAACGGCATAGAACGACGGCGGCACCGAACGCCCCGGATCGCCTTCGCCCATCACCGGTTCCAGGAACACCGCCTCGATGAACCACTGGTTGCGTGCGGCGTCCTCGAACACCTTGCGCAGGCCGGCTTCGTCGTACGGCGCCACGGTGATCACCGAGTCCTCACCGCGGTAGCTGGCCAGGTGCTGCATGTAGCTCTTGCGGCTGGAATCGGAATACAGGGCAGGGCGATCGGTACGGCCATGGAAGCTGCCCTTGACCACCACGCGCTTGATCGCAGCGCCAGCGTGGCGCGCACCCGGGTCGGTCTGCAGCTTGGCGTTGACGTCGGCGATGCGCGCGGCCAGGCCAACCGCTTCGGAACCGGAATTCAGGCACATGAAACGGGCGAACGGGCAGCCGCCACGGCGGTGGCCGATCTCGGCGCGCAGGGCGGTGATGAAACGCTGCTGCGACAGGCTGGGGGTCATGATGTTGGCCATCACCTGCGGGCGGGCCATCGCCTCCAACACGGCGTCAGGGGCGTGCCCGAAGCCGAGCATGCCGTAGCCGCCGGCGTCGTACAGCACGGCGCCCTTCAGGGTGACCACCCATGGGCCGCGCGCAGCCAGTGCCACGTACGGGGTCACCGCGTCATCGGCGTAGAAATTGACGAAACCGTCCTGCATCGCGTCGATCTGCGCCTGTTCGTCCTGCGCCAGCAGCGGCCCCAGGTCGGCCTGCACGCGCGCGAACTCCTCGGCAGCGGCGTCCACCGCAGCGATCAGCTGCGGGTGGTTGGCGGACAGGGCGGTCAGGGTGGCATCGTCCAGCCCGGTGGTGAGACGGGTGCCGGGCTGGCTGCGCAGGGGGGCGAGGCGTTCGATGAAGCTCATTGCAGATCTCCTGAAACAATGGGTCGCACGGGTCTTCAAAAGCAAAACGCGCGTCATCACGCGCGCTTGGGGGCAGGCTCGTGCAGCGGACTTCCGGCTCGATGCTAGCACTTGTTTTTTTGCGCGATAACCCCGCAGAAACCTGCTGCATAGCAGCATTTTCCGCGACGTTCGCCGCGAAGCACGCCGGCTCGCAGACGCTGGACGTACAATGCGCGCCATTGTCGACCTGTTGCCGCCCACTGCCTTGAAGAAGTCCGATTTCCATTACGACCTGCCGGCTGAACTGATCGCGCAGGCCCCGCTGGCCGAACGTTCCGCAAGCCGCCTGCTGCTGGTACCGCCGGCGCCCGATGCCTTCACCGACCTGCAGGTGCGCGACCTGCCGTCGCTGCTGCAGCCGGGCGACCTGCTGGTGTTCAACGACACCCGGGTGATCCCGGCGCGCCTGTTCGGGCAGAAGGCCAGCGGTGGCCGCGTGGAGATACTGATCGAGCGCCTGCTGGGCGGCCAGCAGGCACGTGCCCAGGTGGGCGCCAGCAAGTCACCGAAGGCCGGCAGCCGCATCGCGCTGGATGCCGGCGGTGAAGCAGAGGTGCTGGGCCGCGATGGCGAGTTCTACGTACTGCAGTTCCATGTGCCGGAATCGCTGGAACAGTGGCTGCTGCACGCCGGCCGCCTGCCGCTGCCGCCGTACATCCAGCGCGAGCCGGGCGTGGACGACCGCGAGCGCTATCAGACTGTGTTCGCGCGCGAAGTGGGGGCGGTGGCGGCGCCGACCGCCGGCCTGCATTTCGACGAACCGCTGCTGGCCGCACTGAAGGACAAGGGCGTGGAGTTCGGGCACGTCACCCTGCACGTGGGTGCAGGCACCTTCCAGCCGGTGCGTGCCGATGACCTGAAGGACCACGTGATGCACCGCGAGTGGCTGAACGTGGGTGCCGAGCTGGTGCAGCAGGTGCGGCGCACGCGCGCCGCCGGCGGCCGCGTGATCGGCGTCGGCACCACCGTGGTGCGCGCGCTGGAAAGCGCGATGCGCGACGGCGAGCTGCTGCCGTTTGCCGGTGAAACGCAGATCTTCATCACCCCGGGTTACCGCATCCGCAGCGTCGACGCGATGGTGACCAACTTCCACCTGCCGGAAAGCACGCTGCTGATGATGATCTCCGCGTTCGCCGGCAAGGAGCGCGTGTTCGAGGCCTACCGGCACGCGATCGAGCAGCGCTACCGCTTCTTCAGCTACGGCGACGCGATGCTGCTGTTCCCGCAGGCGGGGTAGGGCGCTGACCTCTGCCTGCTTGTGGTGGGTGCGCACCGTTGGTGCGCACTTGCAGGTGCCTGGAGACCAGGAAAGCCACGCATGGCGTGGCTCTACTGCCGTGCCGTTCAGGCCTGAATGGGCGGTCGAGCCGGTTTTGGGAGACAATGAGCAACTATTTGCCCGAATGACCGCTCCATGTCCCGACTGCAGTTCCAGCTCCAGACCCGCGACGGCCGTGCCCGCCGTGGCCGCCTGACCTTCCCGCGTGGCACGGTGGAAACGCCGGCCTTCATGCCGGTGGGGACCTATGGCTCGGTCAAGGGCATCCTGCCGGACGATGTGCGCGCGCTGGGCGCCGAGATCATCCTCGGCAACACCTTCCACCTGTACCTGCGCCCGGGTTTGGACATCATCGCCGACCACGGCGGCCTGCACGGCTTCTGCCGCTGGGACGGCCCGATCCTGACCGACTCCGGTGGCTTCCAGGTGTTCTCGCTGGCCCACCGCCGCAAGATCACCGAGCAGGGCGTGACCTTTGCCTCGCCCACCGACGGCGCCCGTGTGTTCCTGGGCCCGGAAGAGAGCATGAAGATCCAGAAGGTGCTCGATTCGGACGTGGTGATGATCTTCGACGAGTGCACCCCGTACCCGGCCACCGAGGATGTGGCGCGTCGGTCGATGGAGCTGAGCCTGCGCTGGGCCCAGCGCAGCCGCAACGCGCATGACGAGCTGGGCAATGACGCGGCCCTTTTCGGCATCGTCCAGGGCGGCGTGCACACCGACCTGCGCAGCCGCTCGGCCGAGGCCCTGCAGGCGATCGGCTTTGACGGCTATGCCGTCGGCGGCCTGGCCGTGGGCGAGCCGGAGCACGAGCGCAACGCCATGCTCGACCACCTGGACCCGGAGCTGCCAAGCGACCGTCCGCGCTACCTGATGGGTGTGGGCCGGCCGGAGGACCTCGTCGAGGGTGTCGCACGTGGCGTGGACATGTTCGACTGCGTGATGCCCACCCGTAACGCCCGCAACGGCCACTATTTCACCTCGTTCGGCACCGTTCGCATCCGAAATTCCCAGTACGCGCGGGACATGGACCCGATCGAGCCGGGCTGCGGCTGCGTGGCCTGCACCGGCGGTTACACGCGTTCCTACCTGCGCCACCTGGACCGCTGCAACGAGATGCTGGCGCCGATGCTCGGTACCCTGCACAACCTGTTCTATTACGAAAAGCTGATGGCCGACATCCGCGCGGCCATCGAGGCGGGAACCTTCCTGGCCTTCCGCGAGTCCTTCTACGCGGCACGCGGGGCGGTGGCCCCGCCCCTGTAACCCGAACGCCCCTGCCAAACGGCCCAAGGACGAACGCCCGGGGCCGTGGCATACTTCAAGGCTGACCCAGATCCGCGGTCGACACCTCGTGCCCGTGAAAGGGCCGAAGCGCCGCCCAACCAAAGGACCAACGATGAACCTGCTTGCTTTCCTGATTCCCGCCGCCCACGCCCAGGCCGCCGGCGGCCAACCGCAGGGCATGGGCCTGACCACGCTGCTGTTCCCGGTCATCCTGATCGCCATCATGTACTTCCTGATGATCCGCCCGCAGATGAAGCGGCAGAAGGAGCACAAGGCCATGCTGGAGAAGATCAAGCGTGGCGATGAAGTGCTGACCAACGGCGGCATCGCCGGCATCGTCACCGACATCGGCGACAACTTCATCACCATTGAAGTGGCTGACAACGTGCGCATCCGCGTGCAGAAGGGCGCTGTCGGCAACGTGCTGCCGGCCGGTACCCTGAAGTCGGCCCAGTAAGCCACTCCCTTTCCGATGCACAACCGCGGCGCCGGGGATGGCGCCGCGCGGGACCCAAGCAATGCTCGAATTTCCACGCTGGAAGTACGTCGTCATCCTGATCGTACTGGCGCTCAGCGCGCTGTACGCGCTGCCCAACATCTACCAGAAGGACCCGGCCCTCCAGATCACCGCCAACCGTGGCGGGCAGATCGACGATGCGCTGCGCGACCGTGTGCTGGCCGACCTGAAGACGGCCGGAGTCACCCCCGTCGGTGTCGAGAAGGAAGGGGAAAGCCTGATTGTCCGCCTGCCGGACCTGAAGGCGCAGTCCGCTGCCAGCGACGCCCTGCGCGACACCGTCGGCGAAAAGTACACCGTGGCCCTGAACCTGGCCTCGACCGTGCCGGACTGGCTGGCCAACCTCGGCGGTCGCCCGATGGTGCTGGGCCTGGACCTGCAGGGTGGTGTGCACTTCGTGCTGCAGGTCGACCAGAAGGCCGCCCTCGACAAGCGCCTGGACGCCTACACCGAAGACGTGCGCAGCACCCTGCGTGACGCGCGCATCGCGTACCAGTCGGTGGAGCGTCGCGCGGACAACAGCATCGTGGCCAACCTGAGCCCGTCCGCCGGTGATGACGCCGCACAGCGTGCCCGTGCGGCGCTGGTGAAGGCGCAGCCGACGCTCGGCTACGACGTCAGCGGCAACCGAATCACGGTGACCGTGCCGGAGACCGAGATCGCGCAGATCGCCAATGGCGCCATCGAGCAGAACATCAACACCCTGCGCAACCGCGTGAACCAGCTCGGCGTGGCCGAGCCGATCATCCAGCGCCAGGGTGCCGACCGCGTGGTCGTGCAGCTGCCCGGCGTGCAGGACACTGCCGAAGCCAAGCGCATGATCGGCGCCACCGCCACCCTGGAATACCGCGCGGTGGTCGAGGGCAATGCCCAGGACGCCATCGACTCCGGCCGCATTCCGCCGGAAGCGAAGGTCTATCAGCGTCGTGACGGCGGCGGTCCGATCCTGCTGAACAAGCGCGTGATCGTCACCGGCGACCAGATGGTCGGCGCGCAGGCGGTGACCGACTCCACCAGCGGTGCCCCGGCGGTCAGCGTGACGCTGAACAACGTCGGCGGCCAGCGCATGTTCGACTTCACCAGCGCCAACGTGAACAAGCCGATGGCGGTGGTGTATACCGAACGCGTGCCGACCGTGACCCTGGTTGACGGCCAGGAAGTGCGTGGCTTCAAGGTCAACGAGGAAGTGATCTCGGTGGCCAACATCAACGGCGTGTTCGGCAAGAACTTCCAGACCACCGGCCTGCAGAAGAAGGAAGCCGACGACCTGGCCAAGCTGCTGAAGTCCGGCTCGCTGGCCGCGCCGATGGACTTCGTCGAAGAGCGTGTGGTCGGCCCGAGCCTCGGCGCCGAGAACGTCAAGAACGGCATGCGCGCAGTGGTGTTCGCGTTCCTGTTCACCCTGGTGTTCTTCAGCGTCTACTACCGCATGTTCGGTGTGATCACCTCGATCGCGATGCTGTTCAACCTGCTGATCGTGGTGGCGGTGATGTCGCTGTTTGGCGCGACCATGACCCTGCCGGGCTTCGCCGGCCTGGCGTTGTCGGTCGGCCTGTCGGTGGACGCCAACGTGCTGATCAACGAGCGTATCCGTGAAGAGCTGCGTGCCGGCGTGCCGGGCAAGACCGCGATCGTGACCGGTTACGAGCGTGCCTCGGGCACCATCCTCGACGCCAACCTGACCGGCCTGATCGTCGGTGTGGCGCTGTTCGCATTCGGTACCGGTCCGCTGAAGGGCTTCGCACTGACCATGATCATCGGTATTTTCGCCTCCATGTTCACCGCGATCACCGTGTCGCGTGCGCTGGCGACGCTGATCTACGGCCGTCGCAAGAAGCTCCAGAACGTGGCCATCTGACGGGACGACACGCACAATGAAACTGTTTCCGCTGCACATCCTCCCGAACGACACCAAGATCGACTTCATGCGCTGGCGCCATGTCGCCATGGCAGTCACCATCGTGGTGTTCCTGGCCTCGGTCGCCATCATCGGCATCAAGGGCTTCAACTACGCGCTGGACTTCACCGGCGGCACCCTGATCGAAGCCCGCTTCGACAAGCCGGTGGACGTCGAGCAGGTCCGCAACAAGCTCGAGCAGAGTGGCTTCGAAGGCGCCCAGGTCCAGAGCGTCGGTGGCAACACCGACCTGCTGATCCGCCTGGCCCCGCACGGTGAGCATGCGCCGGGTACCGGTGACGCCGCCGCCGAGGACAAGGCCACCGCTGCCGCCGTGGTGAAGGCGCTGTCTTCTGCCGACAACCAGGCCACCGTGCTGCGCAACGAGTTCGTCGGCCCGCAGATCGGCAAGGATCTGGCGATGAATGGCCTGTACGCCACCATCTTCATGCTGGCCGGCTTCCTGATCTACATCGCAGTGCGCTTCGAGTGGAAGTTCGCGGTCACCGCCAGCATCGTGGCGATGTTCGACCTGATCGTGACGGTCGCTTACGTGTCCCTGCTGGGTCGTGAGTTCGACCTGACCGTGCTGGCCGGCCTGCTGTCGGTGATGGGCTTTGCGATCAACGACATCATCGTGGTCTTCGACCGCGTCCGCGAGAACTTCCGCAGCCTGCGCGTGGACTCGATGGAAGTGCTGAACCGTTCGATCAACCAGACGCTGTCGCGTACGGTGATCACCGCGGTGATGTTCTTCCTGTCGGCGCTGGCCCTGTACCTGTACGGCGGCAGCTCGATGGAAGGCCTGGCCGAGACGCACATGATCGGTGCGGTGATTGTGGTGCTGTCCTCGATCCTGGTGGCGGTGCCGATGCTGACGATCGGTTTCCTGCGTGTCAGCAAGCAGGACCTGCTGCCGAAGGCGAAGGACGTCGAGGCCCTGGCCCGTCGCCCGTAAGCGTTCGCGCTGCACGCAATGCACAGAGAACCCCGCGCAAGCGGGGTTTTTTGTTGGCAGGGCTTGCAGCCCTGCACCTGCAGAGGCAACAGCAACAGCAACAGCAACAGCGGGCATTCCGTGGATTGGTGGGGCGGTGTCGGAGTGCGGGGGCGCCGCAAGTACGTCCCTGTAGGCTTGGCAGCCGCATCCATGCGGCTGACACCCCGCACTCCGACACCGCCCCACCTTTGACAGATTCCTGCGGCTGTCGGTAGGTGTCGACCTTGGTCGACACATTTGTCAGATATCGAAACAATTCTGGGGTCAGATCCGTTTTCCTTCGGAAAACGGATCTGACCCCAAGAGCTGTTCCGACAGATCGCGGAAGACTGTCGAAGGCGGGGTGGGTCCGGTTGCGGGGGTGTCCGCGGCATGGATGCCGCGGCCAAGCCCCCAAGGATGGGTTTACGGCGTCCCCCGCAACCGGACCCACCCCGCCAATCCTCAGGAACCCAGCTTCTGACGTTGCTGTTGAGGTTGCCGGCCAGCGGCCGGCACTACCGCAGGTGCAGGGTGCAACCCTGCAAAAGAAACACCACCCTACGCCAGCGTCGGTTGTGCATTCGGCCCCCGCGCACTACGATCCTGCGGTTCGCGCGCGCAGGCGCGCACCCGTATTCCTGCTGAGCGCCCCGTGCGCCGCATCTGCCAACCCGAGGTATCCATGGTCATCAAACCGCGCGTCCGCGGCTTCATCTGCGTCACCACCCACCCGACCGGCTGCGAGGCCGCGGTCAAGCAGCAGATCGACTACATCCGCGCGCGTCCGCCGATCCAGAACGGCCCCAAGCGCGTGCTGGTGATCGGCGCCTCCACCGGCTACGGTCTGGCTGCGCGCATCACCGCTGCCTTCGGCAGCGGCGCCGCGACCCTGGGCATCTTCTTCGAGCGCCCGGGTACCGAATCCAAGCCGGGCACCGCGGGCTGGTACAACTCGGCTGCGTTCCACAAGTACGCCGACGAAGCCGGCCTGTACGCCAAGAGCATCAACGGCGATGCCTTCTCCGATGAAGTGAAGGCGAAGACCATCGAAATGATCAAGGCCGATCTCGGCCAGGTCGATCAGGTCGTCTACAGCCTGGCGGCGCCGCGTCGCAAGCACCCCAAGACCGGTGAAGTCATCAGCTCCACGCTGAAGCCGATCGGCGAGCCGATCACCCTGCGCGGCCTGGATACCGACAAGGAAGTAATCACGGAAACCACCCTGCAGCCGGCTACCCCGGAAGAGATCGCTGGCACCGTCGCGGTGATGGGTGGCGAAGACTGGCAGATGTGGATCGACGCGCTGGCCGACGCCGGCGTGCTGGCCAACGGCTGCACCACCACGGCCTTCACCTACGTGGGCGAAGAGATCACCCAGGCGATTTACTGGAACGGCTCGATCGGCGCCGCCAAGAAGGACCTGGACACCAAGGTGCTGGGCCTGCGCGAGAAGCTGGCGAAAATCGGCGGCGACGCTCGCGTGTCGGTGCTGAAGGCCGTGGTCACCCAGGCCAGCTCGGCCATTCCGACCATGCCGCTCTACCTGTCGCTGCTGTTCAAGGTGATGAAGGAAAAGGGCACCCACGAAGGCTGCATCGAGCAGCTGGACGTGCTGTACGACATCCTCTACGGCGGCAAGGCCGACGGCGTGGCGATCGATCGCCTGCGCCACGATCTGGTCGATGGCGATGGCCATACCGTCGCGCTGGTCGACGAGGAAGGCCGCCTGCGTGCCGACTACAAGGAAATGGCGGCAGACGTGCAGGGCAAGGTGGTCGCGCTGTGGCCGCAGGTCACCAATGAGAACCTGTACGAGATCAGCGACCTGGCCGGCTACAAGGCCGACTTCCTGCGCCTGTTCGGTTTTGGCGTGGAGGGTGTCGACTACGAGGCCGACGTCAATCCGGACGTGAAGATCGATAATCTGGTCGACATGACCTGACCAATGAAAAGGCCGGCGAAAGCCGGCCTTCTCTTTTGGTGGGGCCGGCCGCTGGCCGGCAACCCTGGGGACCAAGGACGCCGGCCAGCGGCCGGCACTACCGCGGTCACCCGAACTCGAACCCCATCTCCGGCAGCGCCGGGCCGACGAAGTCGCCCTGCACGTAATCCACGCCGGCACTGAACAGCAGGGTCATCGAATTGGCGTCGCTGACGAACTCGGCGATGGTGCGGATGCCGGCCTCCTGCGCGCGTGCGGTGATCTGGCTGATGCGGTCGATGTTCTCGCGGGTGGCCGCCAGATCGCTGGTGAAACCGCGGTCCAGCTTGAGGAACTGCGGCTGGAAGTGGGCGAGCAGCTGGAACGAGTCCAATCCCGAACCGAACTGCTCCAGCCCGATGCGGCAGCCCAGTGGCGCCACTTCGGCAAGGAACTGCTGCGCACTGCGCAGGTGGGTGAACACCTTCGCTTCCGGCGCATGCAGCCACAGCCGTTCGCCGGGCACGCCCTGCGCCTGCAGCTCGCGCCGCAGGGTGGCGATCATCTCTGGGTCGTCGAACGATTCCGGCGTCACCTTCACCAGTACCTGGGTGGCGTGGCCCTGGCGTGCGCGCTGACCCAGTACGGCGATGGCCTGCGAAACCACCCAGCGGTTGATCTCCGCCAGCAGGCCGTACTCCTCGGCGATGCCCAGGAACGCGGTCGGGCTCAGCAGTTCGCCGTTGTGCTCCAGGCGCAGGTAGGCCTCGTACAGCTCCAGCGGCTCGCCCTGCAGGTTCAGCACCGGCTGGTAGTGCAGCTGGAAGCCGTCGCCGGCCAGTGCTTCACGGATACGGGTGACCCAGCGCAGCACGCGTTCTTCCTCGACGCGGTCGGCCGCAGCCGGGTCGAAGATGCGGCAGGTATTGCCCAGTTCGGCGGCGGCATGCGTGCACTCGCTGGCGCGTGCGAGCACCTGGCCGATGCTGGCGATCTTCTCGCCCACCTGCACGCCACCGATGCTGACCGTCACCGTAGCCGAGCGCGCGCCGATGCTGAACACATGCGCTGCATACGCTTCGCGGATGCGCTCGGCCAGTGCCACGGTCTGCGCGTAGGGCCCGGCCTGCAGCACGGCGAAATTGTGTTCGCCGAAGCGGGCCAGCTGCGCGTCCTCGCCAACGACCTCGGCCAGCAGGCCGGCAAGGGCGCCGATCAGCGCGTCGGCCGAGGCCAGGCCGATGTCCGGCAGCAGGCGCGCGTAGTGGTCCGGCTCGATCAGCAGCAGGCCGAACTGGCCTTCGCTGCGCCCGGCCTGTGCCACTGCGCTTTCCAGCTGCAGCATGAAGGTCGGGCGGTTGAGCAGGCCCGTGACCTGATCGCGCTGGCGCAGGTCCTCGACCTCGCGGGCCAGCTCCGGATCGAACTCCATGCGGCGGCGAAGCACCACCTGCAGGCAGGATTCGCCTTCGTAGGTGGCGGCGGTGAATTCCATGGTTGCCGCGAACGTACTGCCATCCTCGTGGCGGGCATCGAGCTGGTACTGCGGCGGCGGCGCCTCGCCACGGCTCAGGCCCTTCAGCAGCTGCTTGAAGCCTTCCACATGCTGCGCGGCGACCATGTCCAGCAGCGAGATGCCTTCGATGTCGTCGAACTGCTCGTAGCCGAACATTTCCAGGTAGGCATCGTTGGCACGGATGTGCATCCCTTCGTGCACGTAGGCGATGGGATCGCGCGAAGAGGCGATCAGCGCATCGCAGCGGCGCTCGGTCTCGCGCATCTGCGCTTCGATGCGGCGCAGGCCGCGACGGGCCTGCAGGTCCACCCATTGGTCGCGGACCACGGCCAACAGATGCTCGGAGCGCTGGCGCAGGGCGAGGGCACGGATGCCGTGGCTGCTGGCCTGCACCAGCTCGTCCTCGTCGATGCGATCGGCCAGCAGCACCAGCGGAATGTCCTTGCCGCTGGCGGCGATGTGCTGGGCCACCAACGGCAGCGGGATGCCCTGCGAGGGGGACGCCAGCACCAGGTCGATGGCCTGGCTGGACAGCACCTGGGACAGCTCGGCCGCATCCTGTGGACGCCAAGGGCGCACCGCGATGCCGCTGTTGCGCAGCGTGCTGACAATGGCTTCGGCATTCTCGCCGCTGTCATCGACGATCAGCAGGCGGATGGTGATGTCGTTCGCGTTCTGCATGCACTGCTCCCCAATCTGCGAATCTAGATACACGATGCGCGGCGAACCGTCCATGCGCGCGCCCCTTGCACGCATCGAACGGCGATCTGGTTCACACCACGCCACCGGCCGCGTGGCCGCTGGCCCAGGCCCACTGGAAGTTGTAGCCGCCCAGCCAGCCGGTCACATCCAGCACCTCGCCGACGAAATGCAGGCCGGGTACGCGCTTGGATTCCATTGTCGAGGACGACACCTCAGCGGTATCCACGCCGCCCAGGGTGACTTCGGCGGTGCGATAGCCCTCGGTGCCGCTGGCCACCAGCGGGAACGCGCCCAGCAGCTGCGCGGCCTGGCGCAGCACCGGCTCGTCCAGCTGGCGCACAGGCCGGTCGGGCAGCCAGTGCTCGCACAGGCGCTGCGCCAGCCGCTTCGGCAGTACCTCGGCCAGCACCGTGCGCAGCTCGGCGGCCGGGCGCTCGCGCTTCATCTGGCGCAGCCACTCGCCGGCATCCTGGCCGGGCAGCAGGTCCAGCTCCAGCGCATCGCCGGGTTGCCAGAACGAGGAGATCTGCAGGATCGCCGGGCCGCTCACGCCGCGGTGGGTCAGCAGCATGAAGTTCTGGAAGCTCTTGCCGTTGCAGCGCGCCTCGATCGGCAGGGCGACACCACTCAGGTCGGCCAGCCGTTCCTGGTGCTTGCCGCTGAGCGTCAGCGGCACCAGCCCGGCGCGGGTCGGCAGCACCTGATGGCCGAACTGGCGAGCAATCTCGTAGCCAAAGCCGGTGGCGCCCATGCTCGGAATCGACAGGCCGCCGGTGGCAACCACCAGCGAGGCGCAGTGGAACAGGCCCTGCGTGGTGTGCACACGGAATCCGTCGCTGCCGTGCTCGATGCGCTGCACGCTGCATTCGGTGCGGATCTGGGCACCGGCCGCCTGGCATTCGTCCACCAGCATCTTCACGATCTGCTTGGACGAGATGTCGCAGAACAGCTGGCCCAGCTCCTTTTCGTGATAGGCGATGCCGTGCTTGCTGACCAGCTCGATGAAGTGCCAGGGCGTGTAGCGCGCCAGCGCCGATTTGCAGAAGTGCGGGTTGGCCGACAGGAAGTTGGCCGGGGTGGTGCCGGTGTTGGTGAAGTTGCAGCGGCCACCGCCGGACATCAGGATCTTCTTGCCGACCTTGTTGGCATGGTCGATCACCTGCACCTGGCGGCCGCGCTGGCCAGCCGTGATCGCGGTCATCAGCCCGGCCGCGCCGGCGCCGATGACCACCACGTCGCAACGGATCGTGCTCATGCCTTGGCGCGCTTACGCCAGTTCGGGACCACGTCGAGCTGCATCTGATCGTTGAGTAGCTGCACTTCACCGTCCTGGATCAGCACGCTCCAGCGCATCGCGCGCTGGATCTGCTGGCCCCACAGTTCGACGAAGGCACCATCGAGGTCAACCACCGACAGGTTGTCGAAGCGCGCCAGGCCCTTGCCCTGCTTGCCCCACCAGATCTCCGAGGCGTTGCCGCCGTAATTGACCACCTGCACCTGCCGGCTGCGGTTGCTGGCCTTGCGGATGCGGGATTCGTCGGGATGGCCCAGGTCGATCCATTGCAGGATGTCGCCGGTGTAGTCGTGTTCCCACAGGTCCGGCTCATCGTCGGTACTCAGGCCGCGGCCGAATTCCAGGCGGTCGCCGGCGTTCAGCGCGAAGGCGAGCAGGCGCACCATCAATCGTTCGTCGGTCTCGGACGGGTGCTGGGCCAAGGTCAGGTTGTGGGTCGCGTAGTAGCCGCGATCCATGTCGCTGATCTGCAGTTCGGCCTTGCGGATGGTGGCGGTAAGAGCCATGGGGGATCCGTGGACTAAAGACGTCAATGATAGAGGTTTGCTCCAAGGGTGTCCGTTGCCGGGCTGTCTGCGCAGCGTCAACGGTGGCACTCTTGGCGCTCTTTCCCGTGGCCGGAATGGACGCCATGACCCTGCCCAGCCACCTGCAGCTGCCCCCCGGCCACTGGCCCAGCCTGCTCGATGGCCTGTGCGCGCGTTTCCCGCGCATCGGTCGCGCGCAATGGCAGGACCGCTTCGCCCGAGGCCGTGTGCAGGATGCGCAGGGCAGGGCACTGGCGCCGGACATGCCCTGGCAGGTGGGGCTGGAAATCCAGTACTTCCGCGAGGTTGCCGACGAGCCGGTGATTCCCTTCGCCGAGACCATCCTGCATCTGGATGCGCACCTGCTGGTGGCCGACAAGCCGCACTTCCTGCCGGTAACGCCGGCGGGTGGGTATGTGCGCGAAACCCTGCTGTCGCGCCTGGTCGCACGCACCGGCAACACCGAACTGGCGCCGTTGCACCGCCTGGACCGGCTGACCGCCGGCCTGGTGCTGTTCTCGACCCAGGCAGCCACGCGCGATGCCTATCAGCGGCTGTTCCGCGAGCGGCGCATCGAGAAGACCTATGAGGCGTTGGCACCGGCGCTGCCCGGGCTGGCGTTTCCGTTGCTGCGGGACAGTCGTCTGGTGCCGGGGGAGCCGTTCTTCCGCATGGCCGAAGTGCCGGGCGAGCCCAATGCGCGCAGCCTGATCGAGCCGATCGAGGCCGAAGGGCCGGTCTGGCGCTACCGGCTGAAGCCGGAAACCGGTCGCAAGCATCAGCTGCGCGTGCATATGGCGATGTTGGGCGCCCCCATCGAGGGCGATGACCTGTATCCGCAGCTGAGGCCGCGCCGGGATGACACGTTCGAGTCGCCCCTGCAGCTGCTGGCGCAGGGGCTGGCCTTCGATGATCCGCTGACCGGGGAACCGCGGCGGTTCAGCAGCCAGCGCCGCCTGTGCCTGCCCGCCCAGAGCGGGTAGGGCCGTTCAGCGAACCGGGCGCCGCGCCAGCCAGCGGTCCAGCTCGGCGGCGAACAGCTGCCGGTCGCGCTGGCCCAGCGGCGGCGGGCCGCCGGTCTGGACCCCGGCGCCGCGCAGTTCTTCCATGAAATTGCGCATCGACAGCCGCTCGGCCATGTTGTTCGGCGTGTACAGCTGGCCGCGCGGGTTCAGCGCCACAGCCTTCTTCTCCAGCACCAGCGCGGCCAGCGGGATGTCCTGGGTGACGACCAGGTCTCCGGCAGCGACCCGTTCGACGATGGCGCTGTCGGCCACGTCCAGGCCCTGGGGCACCTGGATCGAACGCAGCCAGCGTGAGGGCGGGGTGCGGATCCACTGGTTGGCAACCAGGGTCAGTTCGATGCCAACGCGTTCAGCGGCACGGAACAGGATGTCGCGAATGACGGTGGGGCAGGCGTCCGCGTCCACCCAGATGCGGGGGAGGGCGGGTTCAGCTTGGGTTTCAGCTTCAGTCATTTACCCAGTGTAGGGTAGGAAAATCCTGAATGGGGACTCGGGGTTAGCCTCGATCGGCTGCCAGCCCTTGTCACGTCTAGCGGGCGGGGCCAGCCGATGAACGTCCGGGCTATCGCTTTTTGCAGAAAACACGCGTATCGTTCGTCCCACTGTGTTTGCTAGGGTCACCGTGAATCGTGGCCTGGTGCAGTTGATCTCACGATCCGCTCATCGATCCGCTTTACCAACGCCTGCAACTCAGTCTCGGCCCCGATACCCGGTGGCTGCGATTTTTTCAACATGTGTTTCAGGAGTTAGTCAAATGTCTGATCGTCAGACCGGCACCGTCAAGTGGTTCAACGACGCCAAGGGCTTCGGCTTCATCACCCCGGAAAGCGGCCCGGACCTGTTTGTGCACTTCCGTGCCATCCAGGGCACCGGCTTCAAGACCCTGCAGGAAGGCCAGAAGGTTACCTTCATCGCCGTCCAGGGCCAGAAGGGTATGCAGGCTGACCAGGTGCAGGCGGTCTAATCCGTCTGCTACCGTTTGGTAGCCAGAACGCCGGAAGCGAAAGCTTCCGGCGTTTTTTATTGCCTGCTGCTTTGTAGAGTCGAGATTGCTCGACTGTCTCTGGAAAGCAGTCGAGCACGCTCGACTCTACAAAGGGCATGCAGCTGGCGCGGTACGATGCAGGCCTCCCCAAGGATCATCCCCATGCGCATCGTCCACCACCTGGAAAACTCCCGTTCCCTGCGTGTGCTGTGGATGCTGGAGGAGCTGGGGCTGGACTACGAACTGCGCCGTTATCCCCGCGATCCGAAGACGCTGCTGGCACCGCCCGAACTGCGTAACGTGCATCCGCTGGGCAAGTCGCCGGTGCTGCAGGATGGCGAGCTGGTACTGGCCGAGTCCGGCGCGATCCTCGACTACCTCGCAGACCGCTACGACACCCAACGCCAGCTGTCGCCGTCACCGATGCCGGCCGATGGCGCCGAGCGCATTGCCTACCGCTATTGGCTGCACTACGCCGAAGGCTCGGCGATGCCGCCGCTGCTGCTGACCCTGGTGATGGGCCGCATCCGCAACGCGCCGATGCCGTTCTTCGCCCGCCCGATTGCGCGCAGCATCGCCGACAAGGCCGAGCGCGGCTTCATCGGTCCGCAGCGACGACTGCACCTGGACTGGATGGAGCGCCGCCTGTCCGAAAGCCCGTGGTTCGCGGGTGAGCGGTTCAGCGCAGCCGACATCCAGATGAGCTTCCCGATCCAGGCTGCGGCCGCACGGGGTGGTGGCCTCGACGACAAGCCGGCGCTGCGTGGCTTTCTCAAGCGCATCAGCGAGCGGCCGGCCTACCAGCGTGCCGAGGCCCACGGCGGTCATCTGCAGGCGCTCAGCGGCAATTGAGGCGGGCGGCGGTCGTCCCCATCTTCAGCACCATGGATACCGACAGCCCCCGTTTCGACAACCGCCTGCTGCACACCCTGCCGGGCGACCCCGAATCCGGCCCGCGCCGCCGCGAAGTGCTGGGCGCGGCCTGGTCGCCGGTGATGCCGACTCCAGTGACGGCGCCTACGCTGCTGGCTTGGGCGCCGGACGTCGCCGCGATGCTCGGCTTCGATACCGCTGAAGTCGAAAGCGAAGGCTTCGCGCGGGTGTTCGGCGGCAATGCGCTGTACGCCGGCATGCAGCCGTGGGCGGCCAATTACGGTGGCCATCAGTTCGGCCACTGGGCGGGCCAGCTCGGCGACGGCCGCGCGATCTCGCTGGGCGAACTGGACGCACCGGATGGCCGTCATTGGGAACTGCAGCTGAAGGGTGCCGGTCCCACGCCGTATTCGCGGGGTGCTGATGGCCGCGCAGTGCTGCGCTCATCCATCCGCGAATTCCTGTGCAGCGAAGCGATGCATCACCTGGGCGTACCGACCACGCGCGCGCTGTCGCTGGTCGGCACCGGCGAAGACGTGGTACGCGACATGTTCTACGACGGCCACCCGCGTGCCGAGCCCGGCGCCATCGTGTGCCGGGTATCGCCCTCGTTCCTGCGCTTTGGTTCATTCGAACTGCCAGCGTCACGCGGCGAAACTGCCTTGTTGCGGCAGCTGGTCGACGCGTGCATCGCCCGCGACTTTCCGGAGCTTGAAGGGCAGGGTGAGGCGCTGTACGGCGACTGGTTCGCGCAGATCGCGGTGCGCACTGCCGAGATGATCGCGCACTGGATGCGCGTCGGTTTCGTGCATGGCGTGATGAACACCGACAACCTGTCCGTGCTCGGCCTCACGCTCGACTACGGTCCTTATGGCTGGGTCGAGGACTTCGACCCGGACTGGACACCGAACACCACCGATGCCCAGGGGCGTCGCTACCGCTTCGGTACACAGCCGCAGGTGGCGTACTGGAACCTGAGCCGATTGGCACAGGCGTTGTCACCGTTGTTCGCCGATGTCGAACCGTTGCAGGCAGGATTGGCCGCGTACCAGTCCACCTTCGTCGCCTGCACCCGTCGCGATGCCGCAGCGAAACTCGGCCTGGCTGCGGCGGATGATGAAGACCTGCAGTTCTACCTGCGCTGGCAGCAGTTGATGCAGGACGGCGCAATGGACATGACCCTGGCCTGGCGCGCGCTGATGCGCGTTGATCCAGCGTCGCCCGATGTGGGTGTGCTGGACGCGGTGTACTACGACGAGGCACGCCAGCAGTCGGTGCAGGCACCGTTGCAGCAGTGGCTGCAGGATTACGCGGCGCGGCTGCGCGTGGATCCGCTGTCGGCCAGCGAGCGCACGGCGAAGATGGCCGCGGCCAATCCGCTGTACGTGCTGCGCAACTGGCTGGCGCAGGAGGCCATCGATCGCGCCGAACAGGGCGACCTCGGCGGTGTTCATGCGTTACAGGATGTGCTGCGCGATCCGTATACCGAGCGCGCCGGCCTGGAGCACTATGCCGGCAAGCGGCCGGCGTGGGCCGACAACCGCGCCGGCTGCTCGATGTTGTCCTGCAGTTCCTGAGGGTGGGTTTCGGCAGGGCTGCGCCCTGCACCCGCAGAGGCCAGGTCAACAGCCAGAGCAAAAGCTGGATTCCGTGGTTTGGCGGGGCGGTGTCGGAGTGCGGGGACGCCGCAAGTACGTCCGTGTAGGCTTGGCAGCCGCTTGCTCGTGTGCGCTTTCCTGCGCACACGGCAAGACCGGGGTTGGGCGTCCTGCCCAACCCGCCCGAGGCATGCCTCGGGCCCATGCGGCTGACACCCCGCACTCCGACACCGCCCCGCCTCCGACAGATTCCCGTTGCTGTGGGTAGGTGTCGACCTTGGTCGACACGGTCGATCCACGCCATGCGTGGATGCTTTTTGTTCAATTCTCGAAATATTCGATTTCGATGAAGATTCATCCACGCATGGCGTGGATCTACGACAGGTCGCAGGAAACTGTCGAAGGCGGGGTGGGTCCGGTTGCGGGGGCGTGAGCCGCATGGATGCGGCGACCGAGCTTACATGGACGTACTTGCAGCGGCCCCCGCCACCGGACCCACCCCGCCATCCCACAGGAAACCCGCTTCTGCCGTTGCCGTTGCCGTTGCTTGAAGCCTCTGCAGGTGCCGGGCGCAGCCCGGCCGAACACCCCCAACAGGCAGCCGGCGCCCGGAACAGGTACCCTATGCCGCCATCAGATAGCCAACGTGACATGACCGACGCCCTCGTCGCTCCGCAGTGGGCCTCCCGCCTGCGCGACATCGCCGACTTCCCCAAGCCCGGCATCCTCTTCAAGGACATCATGCCGCTGCTCGCCCATAGCGAGGACTTCCGCGGTGCCATCACCGCGATGGCCGACCGTTGGCGCGACCAGAAGCTGGACGCGGTGATCGGTATCGAATCGCGTGGCTTCATCCTCGGCGCCGCGATGGCGCTGGAACTGGGCGTGGGCTTCGTGCCGGTGCGCAAGCCGGGCAAGCTGCCGGGACAGGTGCTGCGCGAGGAATACACGCTGGAATACCGCAGTGACTGCATCGAAGTGCACGCCGACGCCCTGCCGGCCGGGGCCCGCGTGGCGATCATCGACGACGTGCTGGCCACCGGCGGCACGCTGGTCGCTGCGCTGTCGCTGGTGCGCCGCCTGGGCGTTGACGTGGTCGGTGCCGGCGTACTGGTCGAACTGGACGGCCTGGGTGGTCGCGCCCGCTGGGAATCGGATCTGCCGCTGCACACCGAACTGGTGTTCTGATCGAAGGGCAGGTGCCAACCAAGGTTGGCATCTACCAGAGCGAATGGCCGGGAACCGGTAGTTGCCAACCTTGGTTGGCAGCGCTTTTCGCGATTGACGCCACGGATGGGCCAACCAAGGTTGGCCACTACCAGGTCAGATCATTGCCAACCGTGGTTGGCAACGCTGCTTCAATCACATCATCCGCACGCGGAAACGACGGCCCTTGATCTTGCCGGCTTCCAGTTTCGCCACGGCCTTGTTGGCCTGCTCGCGCGCGATCGCCACGTAGGAGCGGGTCGGGAAGATCGCGATCTTGCCGATGAACTTGCTCGACAGGCCGGCATCACCGGTCAGCGCACCGAGGATGTCGCCTGGGCGCAGCTTGTCGGTCTTGCCACCGTCGATCCGCAGCGTGCGCATCGCGGCCTGCGGCAGTTCGGCCGGGCGCGAGGTTGCCAGCGGCGTCTTCTGCCAGTCCAGCGGCTGCCCCATCTGCGCTTCGATGGCTTCGGCGCGGGTCTTCTCGCGGCCGGCCACCAGGCTGATCGCCAGGCCACTGGCACCGGCACGGCCGGTACGGCCGACGCGGTGCTGGTAGCTTTCCACGTCGGTCGGAAGCTCGTAATTGATCACTGCCGCCAGATCTTCCACGTCCAGGCCACGTGCGGCCACGTCGCTGGCCACCAGCACGTTGCAGCTGCGGTTGGCCAGCAGCAACAGCACTTCCTCGCGGTCGCGCTGTTCCATGTCGCCATGCAGGGCCAGCGCGGAGAAGCCGAACTGCTGCAGCGAGTTGGCTACTTCGTCCACGTCTTTGCGGGTGTTGCAGAACACCACCGCCGATTCCGGCGTGTACTTCAGCAGCAGGCCGGCCAGCGCCTTCTGGCGATGCGCCGGTTCCACCTCGCAGAACAGGTGGCGGATGGCCGGTGCCTGGTCGGCGCCTTCCACGGTCACTTCCACCGCATCGCGCAGCAGGTCACGCGCCATGGCGCGGATGCTGTCGGGGAAGGTGGCCGAGAACAGCAGGCTCTGGCGGTCCTTGTGGGTGCGGCCGGCGATCTCGCGGATCGGCTCCTCGAAGCCCATGTCGAGCATGCGGTCGGCCTCGTCCAGCACCAGCGTGCGCACCGCGCCAAGATTCAGCGCGCGCTTGCGTGCCAGCTCCTGCACGCGGCCGGGCGTGCCCACCACAACGTGTGGGTCATGGCCTTCCAGCGAGGCCAGCTGCGGGCCCAGCGGCACGCCGCCGACCAGCAGCAACAGCTTCAGGTTGGGGATGCCGGTGGCCAGCTTGCGGATCTGCTTGCCGACCTGGTCGGCCAGTTCGCGGGTCGGGCACAGCACCAGCGCCTGCACGCGGATCAGGCTGGGGTCGATGGACTGCAGCAGGCCCAGGCCGAAGGCGGCGGTCTTGCCGCTGCCGGTGGGTGCCTGTGCGATTACATCGCGGCCATCCAGGATGGCCGGCAGGCTCTGCGCCTGCACGGGGGTGAGGGTGGTATAGCCGAGGGCATCCAGGCCGGGCTGCAGGGCCGGGCTCAGCGGCAGGGTCGAGAAGTCAGTCATGGCGCATTGTACCTGCCTGCACGGCCGGTCCCGCCCAATGGGGTGGGGACGGA
The DNA here is from genome assembly GCF_059368495.1 of Stenotrophomonas sp. YJH_SMC_91. Classification (NCBI taxonomy): domain Bacteria; kingdom Pseudomonadati; phylum Pseudomonadota; class Gammaproteobacteria; order Lysobacterales; family Lysobacteraceae; genus Stenotrophomonas; species Stenotrophomonas sp. YJH_SMC_91. The sequence goes on from NZ_JCAFRT010000006.1 coordinate 170,492, forward strand.
TCCCTTTCCGCAGGAAAGGGCTCTGACCCCGTCGGAGTCGTCATCCACGCACGGCGTGGATCTACTGGTATGTGCCGCCCCTGGTCGGCACGCTCCTGATCAGCCCAGCACCGCCAGCACACCCTGGTGGATTGCCAGGCCACCGAACAGCAGCCAGGCGAACAGGATCAGCGCCAGCAGCAGCGGCTTCAGTCCTGCCTGGCGCAGCGCCGAGACGTGGGTGGTCAGGCCCAGCGCGGCCATCGCCATCGCCAACAGCACCGTGTCCAGCTGCACCAGCCCGGCCTGCAGGCCGGCCGGAAGCAGATGCAGCGAGTTGAAACCGGCCACGGCCACGAAACCGAACGCGAACCACGGCACCACGATGCGCGCCTTGCTGCCATCGGCGCTGGCCTTGCCGCCACGGGCCAGCCACAGTGACAGCGCGATCAGGAACGGCGCCAGCAGCATCACTCGCACCATCTTGGTGATCACCGCCGTGTCAGCTGCCGCTTCGTTGACCGCACGGCCGGCCGCCACCACCTGTGCCACTTCGTGCACCGTCGCACCGGTGAACAGGCCGTACTGCCGCGCGTCCATTGCCAGCCAGCCGTGCGACTGCACCAGTGCATATAGCGCCGGGTACAGGAACATCGCCAGCGTGCCGAACACCACCACCGTCGAGACCGCGACGGTGACATGCGCAGCGCGGCCACGCACCACCGGCTCGGCGGCCATCACCGCTGCCGCACCGCAGATCGCACTGCCAGCGCCGATCAGCATGGCTGCCTCGCGCTCCATCTTGAACACGCGCACGCCCAGCCAGCAGGCCAGGCCGAAGGTGCTGGCAACCACCAGCACGTCCATCAGCACGCCAGTGACGCCGACATGGCCGATGTCCTGGAAGGTCAGGCGCAACCCGTACAGCACGATGCCGGCGCGCAGCAGCCAGTGCTTGGAAAAGCCGACACCGGCCGCGCTGCCCGGTGCCAGCCGCGGGTAGAAGGTGTTGCCGACCACGATGCCGGCGACGATCGCCACGGTCAGCGCGCTCAAGCCGTGCGCCTGGAGCCACGGAAGCTCGGCCAGATACAGCGACGCCGCCGCGATCAGGCCTACCAGCACGAGGCCGGGCAGACGCGGCTGCCAGCGTTGGCGCAAGGCGGGCAGGGACCAGGGGGAGAGGGCAGGGGCATTCATGGCAGGGGCAGGGCTTGAGTGATGGGGCAAGCGTGCGCGTCTGTCGCTGACCTGTAAAACGAATAATATGGGTGAAACCTACCCATCAAGAAGGTAAGTGCCATGCGCCTGACCTTGCGCCAGCTGCAGGTTTTCGTCGCCATCGCCGACCATGGCAGCACCACCGCTGCCGGCCAGGCCATTGCGCTCTCGCAGTCGGCCAGCAGCGCGGCCCTGCAGGAGCTGGAGGCACACTTCGGCACCCCGCTGTTCGACCGCATCGGCCGCCGTCTGGCGCTGAACGGGCATGGCCGCGCACTGCTGGAGCCGGCGCGCACCTTGCTGGTCAACGCCGCCGACCTGGAGCGTCAGCTGGCCGCCGGCGGCGACCCATCGCAGGGGGCACCGCTGCGGCTGGTGCTGGCCGCCAGTACCACCATCGGCAATTACCTGCTGCCGCCACGCATCGCCGAACTGCTGCGCCAGGCGCCGCAGGCCGAGGTCGACCTGCGCATCGACAACAGTGCCGGCGTGGTCGCTGCCGTGCAGCGCCTGGACGTGGACGCCGGCCTGATCGAAGGCCCGTGCCACGAGCGCGGCCTGCAGGTGACCGCGTGGCAGCAGGACTCGCTGGTGATCGTGGCTGCCGCCGATGCCCCCGCCAGCTGGTCGCTGGACGAACTGCGCCGCGCACGCTGGCTGCTGCGCGAGCCAGGCTCCGGCACCCGCGAAGCTGTCGAACAGGCGCTGCTGCCGCACCTGCGTGGCTTCGCCCAGACCCTGCAACTGGGCAACACCGAAGCAATCAAGCAGGCCGCCATCGCCGGCCTCGGCCTGGCCTGTCTTTCGCGTCACGCGCTGGAAGAGCCATTGGCCCTGGGCCGCCTGCGCGTGCTCGAGACGCCGCTGCCTCCGTTGCGGCGCACCCTGTGGCTGGTACGGCATCCCGGCAAGCAGTGGCTGCCGGGGTTGCAGGCGTTGCTGGGGGACGTGGAGTAGCAGGGATCGGTCTTGCACTGCGCGAATTCCACGAAGGGGTCAGAGCCCGTTGCGCAGCAACGGGATCCGACCCCGACAGATCGACAGGCCTTGCAGCGCTCATCCACGCGTGGCCTGGATCTGCCGTGTCGACCAAGGTCGACACCCACCAGAGCAGAATGCCGCCCCGGCATCCCTCAGGAAACCGGCTTTTGACGTTGCCGTTGAAGTTGCCGGCCAGCGGCCGGCACTACCGCGGGTGCCGGGTGCAACCCGGCCGACGCCCCCAACCCGTACAATATCCGGATGCCTCTGATTACTCTGCAGAACGTCGACTTCAGCGTCGGCGGCCCGTTGTTGCTGGAAAAGGCCGAACTGTCGATCGAGCCGGGCGAACGCATCGCCCTGATCGGCCGCAACGGCGCCGGCAAATCCACCCTGCTCAAGCTGCTGTCCGGCGACCACAAGCCCGATGACGGCGAAGTCCGCGTGCAGCAGGGCGTGCGCGTCACCCGCCTGGAGCAGGAAGTGCCGCACGGCGCGGCCGGCTCGGTGTTCGACGTCGTCGCCGACGGCCTTGGCGAGCTGGGCCAGTGGCTGGCCGAATTCCACCACCTCAGCCATGCCGAAGTCTTCGATGGCGAAGCCCTCGGCAACGTGCAGGCCAAGATCGATGCCGCCAACGGCTGGGGCCTGGACCAGCGCGTCAGCGAAACCCTGACCAAGCTCGACCTGGATGGCGAGGCCGAGTTCGGCCGCCTGTCCGGCGGCATGAAGCGCCGCGTGCTGCTCGCCCGCGCGCTGGTGTCCAGCCCCGATGTGCTGCTGCTGGACGAACCGACCAACCACCTGGACATCGAGGCCATCGACTGGCTCGAAGCGTTCCTGAAGGGCTGGAGTGGCAGCGTGGTGTTCGTCACCCATGACCGTCGCTTCCTGCGTGCCCTGGCCACCCGCATCGTCGAGATCGACCGCGGCCAGGTCACCAGCTGGCCAGGCGACTGGGCCAACTACGAGCGCCGCCGCGAGGAACGCCTCAATGCGCAGGCGCAGGAGAACGCCCGCTTCGACAAGCTGCTGGCGCAGGAAGAAGTCTGGATCCGGCAGGGCATCAAGGCCCGTCGCACCCGCGATGAAGGCCGCGTGCGCCGCCTGAAGGCGATGCGCGTGGAGCGTTCGCAGCGCCGCGACCTCAGCGGCAACGTCAAGATGGAAGCCGCACAGGGCGTCAGTTCCGGCAAGAAGGTCATCGACGTCAAGGACATTTCGTTCGCCTTCGGCGAGCGCACCATGGTCCGCGATTTCACCACCACCATCATGCGCGGCGACCGCATCGGTCTGATCGGTCCCAACGGCAGCGGCAAGACCACGCTGCTCAAGCTGCTGCTGGGCGAACTGCAGCCGGCCAAGGGCGAAGTCAACGCCGGCACCAACCTGCAGATCGCGTATTTCGACCAGTACCGCGCGGTGCTGCGCGAAGACTGGAGCGCGATCGAGAACGTCGCCGAAGGCCGCGATTTCCTCGAATTCAACGGCAAGCGCAAGCATGTGCATGCCTATCTGCAGGACTTCATGTTCACCCCGGAGCGCGCGCGTGCGCCGATTACCCGCCTGTCCGGTGGCGAGCGCAACCGCCTGCTGCTGGCCAAGCTGTTCGCGCAGCCGTCCAACCTGCTGGTGATGGACGAACCGACCAACGACCTGGACGTGGAAACGCTGGAGCTGCTGGAAGAGCTGCTGGGCGAATACACCGGCACCCTGCTGCTGGTCAGCCATGACCGTGACTTCATCGACAACGTGGTGACCTCCACGCTGGTGATGGAAGGCGATGGCGTGATCGGCGAGTACGTAGGGGGCTACAGCGACTGGCAGCGTTATGCGGCCAGCATCGCAGCGCCTGCCGCGGCCCCTGCCGCCAAGCCGGCGGCCGCTGCGCCGGCCACCCCGGCTACCGCAGCTCCGGCCGCACCCAAGCGCAAGCTGGCCTACAAGGAAGCGCGCGAACTGGAGCAGCTGCCGAAGACCATCGAGAAGCTGGAAGGCGATGTCGAAGGCCTGACCTCGGCGATGAACGACCCGTCGTTCTACACCCGCAGCAGCGCCGAAGTGACCGCGCACACCCAGCAGCTGGCCAAGGTGCAGGCCGAACTGGATGCCGCTTACGCGCGCTGGGAAGAGCTGGAAGGCTGAGTATCGGTCGACGCCAGCAGTGCGCCGATTGATCGAGTCGGGAATCAGTAGATCCACGCCATGCGTGGATGGTGGCATCAGTGCGGACCAAGGTCCGCACCCACCGAAGCCGGTTACACCTCCGTACGGACCAACGGTCCGCACCCACCAATCAACGATCCGCACCCACCGGGGGCCTGCGGTCATTTGACCCCGTGCAGATCCCGCAGCTGGCTCGGCCGGCTGCCGAAATACGCCGCCAGATCGGCGATGTCCTGATCACTCAGGTCCTTCGCCTGTGGCGTCATCAACATGTGCTGGCGGTCACCGGCGCGGTAGGCCTGCAGCGCATGCGCCAGGTAGTCACCGTACTGCCCACCCAGCTTCGGATAGGTCGGATCGATCGGCGCATTGCCATCGGCCCCGTGGCAGTCGATGCAGCTCTGGTTGGTGGCCTTGCCCTTCACCTTGGCGCGGGCTTCAGCGGCGGCCTCGCGACCTGCAGGCAGGCCAGCCGAAGAAGAAGAGCCGTGTTCGCCACTGGCATGGCCCGGGTCGGCGGCGGATGTCTCGCTGTTTTCCACCTGCGACTGTGAACAGGCCGCCAGCAGCAGGGCAACGGACAGGGCGATGGCGTGACGCAGCGGATGCGCGGCTTTCGACATGGGCGGGCCTTACTTGACGGTGGACAGGTAAACAGAGAGATCGGCGATCTCCTGTTCGCTGAAACTCATCGACTGCGCCTGCATCGTCGGATGCCGGCGCTTGCCCTGGCGGTACTCGGTCAGGGCCTGGGCCAGGTACTGCTGGGTCTGGCCGCCGATCTTCGGCACCCGGTAGCTGGGGTAGGCGTTCTTGTAGCCGGTGATGCCGTGGCACCCCTGGCAGGTGTAGGCCAGCACGCGGCCATTGTCGAAGTTGCCGGTGGGCGCGGCAGGCGCCGGCGCGGCGGCAGGAGCCGGGGCCGGAGCGGGTGTGGCAGGAGCAGGAGCGGGCTGTGCGGCGGCCCCAAGGGGCAGGAGGACGGCCAGAGCGAGACAAGCGGCGAGCGGCTGCGGGCGCATGGTGTCGTTTCCGGGGATTCGGGTCTGGTCGTTCCGGCGTGGGGTACGGAACGCCCCGAGTATAGCCTCAGGTTTCATCTAGCTGAAATGGGGTCGGGCCGACCAGCGGCGTGAAGACACCATGACCTTTGGGATATGGTGTTGCCGTGAAGTGGTGAATTACTTTGCTACCACACCTGTCCACGCATCCTCCAGGGACCTGACGATGTCGCACCCAACCTTCCTGTCCGGCCGTCGCAGCGGAATCTGCGCTGCCGCACTGCTGATCTCCACCTCCCTGCTGCTGGGCGGTTGCGCCGCAGGGCCCAATTCCGAAGCCAAGGCCGCCGAGACCAAGGAGGAGAAGAAGGTCGATGCGGTCCCGGTCGAAGTGGCCGTGGCCAGCCATCGCGCGGTCGCGGCCAGTTACACAGGCACCGCCGCGCTGGAACCACGCGCCGAGTCGCAGGTGGTGGCCAAGACCTCCGGTGTGGCGCTGGCGGTGCTGGTCGAGGAAGGCCAGCGGGTCACCGCCGGCCAGCCGCTGGTGCGCCTGGACCCGGACCGCGCACGCTTGGCCGTAGCCCAGAGCGAAGCGCAGATGCGCAAGCTGGAAAACAACTACCAGCGTGCACAGAAACTGGTTGGCCAGCAGATGGTCAGTGCTGCCGATGTCGACCAGCTGCGCTTTGATCTGGAAAACGTCCGTGCGCAGTACCGTCTGGCGACGCTGGAGCTGTCCTACACCACCGTCGTGGCGCCGATTTCCGGCGTGATCGCATCGCGCTCGATCAAGACCGGCAACTTCGTGCAGATCAACACGCCGATCTTCCGCATCGTCGACAACTCGCGCCTGGAAGCCACCCTCAACGTGCCCGAACGCGAGCTGGCCACGCTGCGTGCCGGCCAGCCGGTGACGTTGGCCGCCGATGCGCTGCCGGGCCAGAGCTTCACCGGCACCGTCGATCGCATCGCGCCGGTGGTGGATTCGGGCAGTGGCACGTTTCGCGTGGTCAGCGCCTTCGATGGCGCCGCGCACGCGCTGCAGCCCGGCATGTTCGGGCGCATCCGCATCGATTACGACCAGCGTGCCGATGCGCTCGTGGTGCCGCGCCTGGCGCTGCTCGACGACGGTGAGCCGGCGGTGTTCCGGGTGCGCGAAGGCAAGGTCGCACGCGTTCCGGTCAAGCTGGGTTACGCCGAGGGCCCGTGGGTGGAGATCCGTGATGGCCTGGCGGCCGGTGATCAGGTGGTCACCGCCGGCAAGGTCGCGCTGCGCGACGGTACCGCGGTGCAGGTGATCGCCGATCCGAAGGCAAAGGCGAAGACGGTCGCAGCGGCCGCCAAGCCGGCAGACAAGGCCGGGAGCAAGCAATGACCGCCCCGGGCCACGACCACGGTGCCTCGCCGGCGAGCGATGGCGCCGCCGCCGGCATGCGCGGCGGCCTGGTGGAATTCGCCACCCGCCGCCGCGTGACCATCGCCATGTGCACGGTCACCCTGCTGCTGTTCGGCCTGATCGCGCTGGGCAACCTCAAGGTCAACCTGTTGCCCGACCTGAGCTACCCGACGCTGACCGTGCGCACCGAGTACACCGGTTCGGCGCCGACCGAAATCGAAACCCTGATCACCCAGCCGGTCGAAGAGGCCGTCGGCGTGGTCAAGAACCTGCGCAAGCTGAAGTCGGTCTCGCGCACCGGCCAGAGCGACGTGGTGCTGGAGTTCGCCTGGGGCACCAACATGGACCAGGCCAGCCTGGAGGTGCGTGACAAGATGGAAGCGCTGAACCTGCCACTGGAGGCCAAGGCCCCGGTGCTGCTGCGCTTCAATCCGTCCACCGAGCCGATCATGCGCCTGGTGCTGTCGAACAAGGTGGCGCCGACCAGCGATGCCGATGCGGTCCGCGAGCTGACCGGCCTGCGCCGCTATGCCGATGAAGACCTGAAGAAGAAGCTGGAGCCGGTTGCCGGCGTGGCAGCGGTCAAGGTCGGCGGTGGCCTGGAAGACGAGATCCAGGTCGACATCGACCAGCAGAAGCTGGCCCAGCTGAACCTGCCGATCGACACCGTCATCAAGCGCCTGAAGGACGAGAACATCAACATCTCCGGCGGTCGCCTGGAGGAGGGGTCGCAGCGCTTCCTGGTGCGTACCGTCAACCAGTTCGCCGACCTGGAGGAGATCCGCAACCTGCTGGTCACCACCCAGGGTTCGAACGGAAGTGCAGCCGACTCGGCATTGCAGCAGATGTTCAACATCGCCGCGTCGACCGGTTCGGCCGCAGCCATCGCGGCGGCTTCGGCGGCGCAGAGCGCATCGTCCGGTGGTGGCTCCAGCGTGGTCGCCAATGGCGTGCCGGTGCGCCTGAAGGACGTGGCCACCGTTCGCCAGGGTTACAAGGAACGCGAAGCGGTGATCCGCCTGGGCGGCAAGGAATCGGTTGAACTGGCCATCTACAAGGAAGGCGATGCCAACACCGTCTCCACCGCCGAAGCGCTGCGCAAGCGCCTGGAGCAGATCAAGGGCACGTTCCCGTCCGACGTCGAGATGACCACCATCGAGGACCAGTCGCGCTTCATCGAGCACGCCATCGCCGACGTCAAGAAGGATGCGGTGATCGGTGGCCTGCTGGCGATCCTGATCATCTTCCTGTTCCTGCGTGATGGCTGGAGCACGTTCGTGATCAGCCTGTCCTTGCCGGTCTCGATCATCGCCACGTTCTTCTTCATGGGCCAGCTCGGCCTCAGCTTGAACGTGATGTCGCTGGGCGGCCTGGCATTGGCCACCGGCCTGGTGGTGGACGACTCGATCGTGGTGCTGGAGAGCATCGCCAAGGCCCGCGAGCGTGGCCTGGGCATCCTGCAGGCAGCGATCGTCGGTACCCGCGAAGTGAGCATGGCGGTGGTCGCCTCGACCCTGACCACCATCGCCGTGTTCCTGCCGCTGGTGTTCGTCGATGGCATCGCCGGCCAGCTGTTCCGCGACCAGGCATTGACCGTGGCGATCGCCATCGCGATCTCGCTGCTGGTATCGATGACGCTGATTCCGATGCTGAGCTCGCTGAAGGGCCGGCCGCCGCTGGCATTCCCGGAAGAGGCGCCGAACGAACCGTGGCAGCCGCAGAACCGCTGGCAGAAGCCGGTGGCGCTGGGCCGTCGTGGTGCCGTCGCAACCGCGCGCTGGAGCTTCTATGCGCTGGCCTGGCTGGTCGTACGTGCGTGGCGGGGCGTCGTGGCCGTGGTCGGCCCGGTGATGCGCAAGGCCAGCGACCTGGCAATGAAGCCCTACGCCGGTGCCGAGCGTGGCTATCTGCGCCTGTTGCCGAGCGCGCTGGCCCATCCGGGCAAGGTGCTCGGCGTGGCCACGATCATCTTCGTGGCGACCATGGCGCTGGTGCCGATGCTCGGTGCCGACCTGATCCCGCAGCTGGCGCAGGACCGTTTCGAGATGACGGTGAAGCTGCCGGCCGGCACGCCGCTCAAGCAGACCGATGCGCTGGTGCGTGAGCTGCAGCTGGCCCACGGCAACGGCGAGGGCGTGGCCTCGCTGTACGGTATCAGTGGCAGCGGCACCCGCCTGGATGCCAGCCCGACCGAGAGCGGCGAGAACATCGGCAAGCTGACCGTGGTGATGGAAGGCGGTGGCAATGCACGCACTGAAGCCGAGATCACCGAGCGCCTGCGCGACAGCATGGGCCAGCATCCGGGGGCACAAGTCGACTTCGCGCGGCCGGCGTTGTTCAGCTTCTCCACGCCGCTGGAAATCGAGCTGCGCGGGCAGGACATGGCGACGTTGGAAGTGGCTGGCCAGCGCCTGGCGGCGATGCTGCGTGGCAATGCGCACTACGCCGACGTGAAGTCCACGGTGGAAGAGGGCTTCCCGGAAATCCAGATCCGCTTCGACCAGGAACGTGCCGGTGCGCTGGGCCTGACCACCCGCCAGATCGCCGACGTGGTGGTGAAGAAGGTGCGCGGCGACGTGGCTACCCGCTACAGCTTCCGCGACCGCAAGATCGACGTGCTGGTGCGTGCCCAGGAAGGCGACCGCGCCAGCGTGGAGAGCATCCGCCGGTTGATCGTCAATCCGGGCAGCACCCGGCCGGTCACGCTGGATGCGGTGGCCGACGTGGTTGCCACCACCGGCCCCAGCGAGATCCATCGCGCCGACCAGACCCGCGTTGCGGTGGTCTCGGCCAACCTGCGCGACATCGACCTCGGCGCGGCCATGCGCGAAGTGCAGCAGATGGTGGCCGAACAACCGCTGGGCGCGGGTGTCGGCCTGCACATCGGTGGCCAGGGCGAGGAACTGGCGCAGGCGGCGAAGTCGCTGATCTTCGCCTTCGGCCTGGCGATCTTCCTGGTCTACCTGGTGATGGCCTCGCAGTTCGAATCGCTGCTGCATCCGTTCGTGATCCTGTTCACCATCCCGCTGGCGCTGGTCGGCGCGATCCTGGCACTGATGCTGACCGGCAAGCCCATCTCGGTGGTGGTGTTCATCGGCCTGATCCTGCTGGTCGGCCTGGTCACCAAGAACGCGATCATCCTGATCGACAAGGTCAACCAGCTGCGCGAGGCCGGCGTGGCCAAGCACGAGGCCCTGGTGGAAGGTGCACGTTCGCGCCTGCGGCCGATCATCATGACCACGCTGTGCACGCTGTTCGGCTTCCTGCCGCTGGCGGTGGCGATGGGCGAGGGCGCCGAAGTACGCGCGCCGATGGCGATCACTGTGATCGGTGGCCTGCTGGTGTCGACCCTGCTGACCCTGCTGGTAATCCCGGTGGTCTACGACCTGATGGACCGCCGTGGTGACGCCTACTACCGCGAGCGTGGCCGCAAGCACGCCGGCGAGATCGAGCCGGGCGCAGCAGGCAGCGCGGCGGGTGCGGAGGAGCCGGCATGAGTGTTGCCGAGTTCTCCATCCGCCGGCCGGTCACCACCATCATGTGCTTCGTGTCACTGGTGGTGATCGGCCTGATCGCCTCGTTCCGGTTGCCGCTGGAAGCGTTGCCGGACATTTCCGCGCCCTTCCTGTTCGTGCAGATTCCGTACACCGGTTCAACCCCGGAGGAAGTGGAGCGGACCATCATCCGCCCGGTGGAGGAATCGCTGGCGACGATGACCGGCATCAAGCGCATGCGCTCGTCGGCCACCTCCGAGGCGGCGCTGATCTTCATCGAGTTCAGCGACTGGGACCGCGACATCGCCATCGCCGCCTCCGATGCACGCGAACGCATCGACGCGATCCGCAGCGATCTGCCCGACGACCTGCAGCGCTACAACGTGTTCAAGTGGTCCAGCAGCGACCAGCCGGTGCTGAAGGTGCGCCTGGCCAGCACCAGCGACCTGACCACCGCTTACGACATGCTCGACCGCGAGTTCAAGCGGCGCATCGAGCGTATCCCCGGCGTGGCCCGCGTCGACATTACCGGCGCGCCGCCGAACGAGGTGGAGATCGCCATTGATCCGAACCGGCTCAACGCGCATGGGCTGAGCATCAACGAGCTGAGTGACCGCCTGCGCACGCTGAACTTCTCGATCTCGGCCGGGCAGATCGACGACAACGGCCAGCGCGTGCGCGTGCAGCCGGTGGGCGAGATCACCGACCTGCAGGAAATGCGCGACCTGGTGATCAGCGCCAAGGGCCTGCGCCTGGGCGACATCGCCGACGTGCGCCTGAAGCCGGCGCGGATGAACTACGGGCGCCGCCTGGACGGCAACCCGGCGGTCGGGCTGGATATCTTCAAGGAGCGCAGTGCCAACCTGGTGGAGGTGTCGCGCGCGGCGCTGGCCGAGGTTGAAGCGATCCGTGCCGAAGCGTCGATGCGCGACGTCCAGATCAAGGTGATCGACAACCAGGGCAAGGCGGTGACCTCCTCGCTGCTGGAACTGGCCGAGGCCGGTGCGGTCGGCCTGATCCTGTCGATCACGGTGCTGTTCTTCTTCCTGCGCCATTGGCCGTCCACGCTGATGGTGACCCTGGCCATTCCGATCTGCTTCACCATCACCCTGGGTTTCATGTACTTCGTCGGGGTGACGCTGAACATCCTGACCATGATGGGCCTGCTGTTGGCGGTGGGCATGCTGGTCGACAACGCCGTGGTGGTGGTGGAGAGCATCTACCAGGAGCGCGAGCGCATGCCGGGACAGCCGCGCCTGGCCTCGATCATCGGCACCCGCAACGTGGCCATCGCGCTCAGCGCTGGCACCTTGTGCCACTGCATCGTGTTCGTGCCGAACCTGTTTGGCGAGACCAACAACATCAGCATCTTCATGGCGCAGATCGCGATCACCATCTCGGTCTCGCTGCTGGCGTCGTGGCTGGTCGCGGTCAGCCTGATCCCGATGCTGTCCGCGCGCATGGCCACGCCCAAGCTGGTGCACTCGCAGACCGGCCTGATCGCGCGGCTGCAGCGCCGCTACGCCAGGCTGCTGGACTGGTCGCTGCACCATCGCGGCTGGAGCCTGCTCGGCATCGTGCTGGTGGTGCTGGTCAGCCTGGTGCCGATGAAGCTGACCAAGGTCGACATGTTCGGTGGGGATGGCGGCAAGGACATCTTCATCGGCTACATGTGGAAGGGCGCCTACACCTATCGGCAGATGTCCGAGGAAGTCGCGCGCGTGGAGAACTGGATCGACGCCAACCGCGAGCGCCTGCACGTCAAGCAGGTGTACTCCTGGTACAGCGAGCAGGAAGGCAGCTCGACCGTGGTCACCCTGGACGAGAAGTACGCCAAGGACATCAAGGCGCTGCAGGAAGAGCTGCGCAAGGGCCTGCCGAAGTCGGCCCGCACCGACTACTTCGTTGGCAACCAGGGCGGTGATGGCGGCGGTGGCGGCAACCAGGGAGTGCAGGTGCAGCTGGTGGGCGACTCCAGTTCGATGCTGCAGGAGATCGGCCAGGAAGTGGTGCCGCTGCTGGCCCAGCGTGCCGAGCTGCGCGACGTGCGCATCGACAACGGCGAGAAGGGCGGCGAGCTGAAGGTGCGCGTCGACCGTGAGCGTGCCGCCGCATTCGGCTTCAATGCCGAGCAGGTCGCCAGCTTCGTCGGCCTGGCCCTGCGCGGTGCGCCGATGCGCGAGTTCCGCCGCGGCGACAATGAAGTACCGGTATGGGTGCGCTTCGCTGGCGCCGAGCAGAGCAGCCCGGAAGACCTGGCCGGCTTCAGCGTGCGCACCGGCGACGGTCGCAGCGTGCCACTGCTGAGCCTGGTCACCGTTGACGTCGGTTCATCGGCGACCCAGATCGGTCGTACCAACCGCCAGACCACGCTGACCATCAAGGCTAACCTGGCCGAGAAGGTCACCGCGCCGGATGGCCGCAAGGCGATGGAGTCCGTGCTCAAGCCGATGAATTTCCCGGCCGGCTATGGCTTCACCTTCGATGGCGGCGACTACGGCAACGACGACGAAGCGATGCAGCAGATGGTGTTCAACCTGCTGATCGCGCTGGTGATGATCTACGTGGTGATGGCGGCGGTGTTCGAGTCGCTGCTGTTCCCGGCGGCGATCATGAGCGGCGTGCTGTTCTCGATCTTCGGTGTGTTCTGGCTGTTCTGGATCACCGGCACCTCGTTCGGGATCATGTCCTTCATCGGCATCCTGGTGCTGATGGGCGTGGTGGTGAACAACGGCATCGTGATGATCGAGCACATCAACAACCTGCGGCGCGGCGGCATGGGACGCACGCAGGCGCTGGTGGAGGGCTCACGCGAGCGATTGCGCCCGATCATGATGACGATGGGCACGGCGATCCTGGCGATGGTGCCGATCTCGCTGACCAACACGCAGATGTTCGGCAACGGCCCGGAGTACGCGCCGATGGCGCGCGCGATTGCCGGCGGCCTGGCGTTCTCCACGGTGGTCAGCCTGCTGTTCCTGCCGACCATCTATGCGGTGCTGGATGACCTGCGCAATGCCGTGACGCGGTTGATCCGCCGCGCGCGTGGAGTGGAAATGGTAGAGCCGGGCGCTGCCCGGCTGTAATGCACATCAACGTGTTGTGGTGTGGGGGAGGCCGGTCGTAGTGGGGCGGCCTCCCCCTTTTTCTGCCGGGCATGGCGTGCCAACCAAGGTTGGCACCTTCCAGAGCGCAGTCGAGCTTGGCTCGACGCTACACGGAACAATCAACCCGCCACCTTGCCCCACACCTTGAAGGTGGTCAGCCACAGGCCGAGCATGCTGCCGATGTTGGTCAGCATGAACGTCAGCACCACGCGCGTGACCCGATTGCGGTACCAGCCCTTCAGGCTCTGCGCGTCGTCGCGCAGCTTCAGGAAGTCTTCGTACGCCGGCTTGCGCAGGCGCGCTTCAACCAGCGCCGAGAATGCGCCGGTCGGGATGCTCAGGCGGAACGGCTTGAACGGGGCCACCGCGATCGCGGTGAGGATGCTCAGCGGGTGACCGCCTGCCAGCAGGCAGCCCAGGCCCGCCAGGCCGCCGGTATACATCGCCCAGGTCGCCAGCAGTTCGGTCCCCACGCCCAGACCACCGCGGTAGAAGCCCACGCCGATGCCGGTCGCCACGATGGCCAGGATGCCCAGCGTGAACCACGGAATGTTGCGCTTCTTCGGCACCGCCTCCAGCTCGGCGCGCAGCGGTGCCGGTGCCTCGGTGTCGGTTTCCAGGTAACGCGCCAGGCCTGCCAGATGACCCGCACCGACAACCGCCAGCACTTCACGCTGCTGCGGGTTGTGTTCCTCGCGCAGGCGCGTGGCCATGTAGCGGTCGCGCTCGCCGATGATGGTCTCGTACAGTGCCGGGCTCTCGCTGGCAAACTCGCCGAAGCTCGATTCCAGCATGTCGCCCTGCTTGAGCTTCTCGATCTCGTTCTCGCCCACTTCCTCGGACGAGAACAGGCCGGCGCCGAGACCGGCAACCAGCTTCAGCTTGCCGAAGAAGCCCAACCGCTGCGAGGCGCGGCGGAAGGTCAGGCCGACCTCGCGGTCGATCAGGTGCACCGGCAGGTCGCGTTCGCGCGCCAGTTCCACCGCGCGCTTCAGTTCCGCGCCCGGCTCGATGTCGAGCTGTTCGGCCAGGCGGCGCTGGTAGGCGGACAGGGCCAGGTTGGCGGCGAACAGGGCGACGCGGCCCTTGCGGATCACCTCGACCAGGTCGAGCTTGGCCAGCGTGTCCGGGTCGCTCAGCGCCTGCAGGCGCTGCGGGTCCAGTTCAACGGCCACGGCGTCGAAGCGACCGCTGTCGATGGCTTTCTCCACCGCCTCGACGCTGGCGCGTGAGACATGGGCAGTGCCCAGCAGGGTGTAGCGCACGCCGTCGCGTTCAACAACGCGTACCGGCTGGCCGGCGAACAGGTCGTCGCCGGTCTCGGGAAGGGTTTCGGTCATGGGTTCATTCATTGGAAGGTGCAGTGTCGGCGCCATCGCCGAGTGCGCGCTGCATCTGCACGGTATCCAGCCAGCGGCCATGCTTGCGGCCGAGGCCACGGAACACGCCGACCAGCTCGAAGCCGAAGCGTTCGTGCAGCTTGATTGAAGCGGTATTGGTCGGTTCGCCGATCACCGCCACCATCTGCCGGTAGCCACGCGCCACGCAGGCGTCGATCAACGCCTGCAGCAGGCCGGTGCCAACGCCCTTGCCCTGGAACGCAGCATCGACGTAGACCGAGTTTTCCACGGTCCACTGGTAGGCAACGCGGGTGCGGTAGGTGTTGGCGTAGGCATAGCCGGCCACCTGGCCGTCAATCTCGGCGACCAGGTAGGGGAAGCCGCGGTCGATGATGTCGCGCATGCGGCGCAGCATCTCGGACGCGTCCGGGATGTCGTACTCGTAAGTGTTGACGAAGTCGGTCACTTCCACCGCGTAGATCGCGGTGATCGCGGCGATGTCGGCCGGGCCGGCATCACGGATGAGGACGGCCATGCGCGGGCTCCGGCTCAGTCGATGTAGCGCTTGAGCAGGTCGCCGTAGGCATCGATGCGGCGGTCGCGCAGGAACGGCCAGATGCGGCGCACATGCTCGCTGCGCTGCAGGTCGACATCGCACAGCAGAACCGTGGCATCGGTGCCGGCTTCGGCCAGGAATTCGCCCTGCGGGCCCAGCACGTGGCTGTTGCCCCAGAACTGGATGCCGGAGGCGCCCAGCGGCGAGGCCTCGTGGCCGACGCGGTTGCAGCTCAGCACCGGCAGGCCGTTGGCCACGGCGTGGCCGCGGTGGCTCAGCACCCAGGCGTCGCGCTGGCGGGTCTTCTCGTCCTGCACGTCGTCCGGGTCCCAGCCGATCGCGGTCGGGTAGAGCAGCAGTTCGGCACCGGCCAGCGCCATCAGGCGCGCCGCTTCCGGGTACCACTGGTCCCAGCACACCAGCACGCCAAGGCGACCCACCGAGGTATCGATCGGCTTGAAGCCGATGTCGCCCGGGGTGAAGTAGAACTTCTCGTAGAAGCCCGGATCGTCCGGAATATGCATCTTGCGGTACTTGCCCAGCAGCGTACCGTCCTTTTCGAACACCACGGCGGTGTTGTGGTACAGGCCGGCAGCGCGGCGTTCGAACAGCGAGCCGACCAGCACCACGCCATGCTTCTTCGCCAGTGCGCCCAGGCGCTCGGTGCTGGGGCCCGGAATCGGCTCGGCCAGGTCGAATTCGTCCACCGATTCGTGCTGGCAGAAGTACGGACCGTTATGCAGTTCCTGCAGCAGCACCAGCTTGGCACCCTGCGCAGCCGCCTCGGCCACGCGTGCTTCGATCACCGCCAGGTTGGCGGCGGCATCACCGTGGTTGCGCTCCTGGATCAGGGCGACGGTAAGGGGGCTGCGCGAGTTCATGCGGGGCGTTCCTGCGGGGGAAAACCAGCATGTTAGCGCGGATGGACGGCGACGGCGTGTCGCGCGCTGAATGGGTGCGATCGGTAGTGCCGGCCGCGGGCCGGCAATCCCGTGGATCCATCAGGCAGTGCGGGGTTGCCGGCCAGCGGCCGGCACTACCGTCATGCCTTCAACAGCCCTTCCGGCAGCTGCATGGTGATGCAGTGCAGGCTGCCGTTCTGCCAGATCAGCGAGCGGCAGGGCACCTGCACGATCTCGCGGCCCGGGTGCGCCTGGGCCAGCACATCGCGGGCCAGGTCGTCGGCCGGGTCGCCATAGGCCGGCATCAGCACCGCACCATTGACGATCAGGTAGTTGGCGTATGACGCAGCCAGGCGGCGGCCTTCGTCGATCACCGGCTGTGCCCACGGCAGCGGGAACAGGCGGTACGGCTGGCCATCCTTGGTGCGCAGTGCGGCCAGCTCGTTGCCCATCGCCTGCAGTTCGGCGAAGTGCGAGTCGCTCTCGTCGTCACAGGCCTGGTAGACGATGCTGTCGGCCGAGGCGAAGCGGGCGAGGGTGTCGATGTGCGCGTCGGTGTCGTCGCCTTCCAGGTAGCCGTGGTCCAGCCACAGCACGCGGTCCTGCTGCAGCCAGTCGGCCAGGTCGGCACTCAGGCTGGCGCGGTCGCGGTCCGGATGGCGCTCGTGCAGGCACTTCCAGGTGGTCAGCAGGGTGCCTTCGCCATCGGTCTCGATGCCGCCGCCTTCCAGCGCGAACGGGATGCTGCGCACCGGCGCGTCGTTGAACACGCCGGCGTGGTCCAGCACGCCCACCAGCTGGTCATCCAGGGTGGCGTCGAACTTGCCGCCCCAGCCGGTGAAGCGGAAATCCAGCAGCTGGAAACCGCCGTCGGCACGGCGCAGGGTGATCGGGCCGGAGTCGCGCAGCCAGGTATCGTCGTAGGCGGCCGTGGTGAAGTGGACCTTGTCCATGTCGATGCGGTTGGAGCGCAGCCGCATCTCGGCATAGGTCTCCACATCGTCGTCGGCCACGCAGATCAGCACCGGCTGGAAGCGGGTGATGGCCGCGACCAGGGCGATGTAGGTCTCTTCCACCTGGCCCAGGCGATCGGCCCAGTCGGTGTCGGCGGTGGGCCAGGCAATCAGGACGCCGCTCTGGGCTTCCCACTCGGCAGGAAAACGAAGGGTCTGGTTCATGGTCTCGCTACACAGGCCCGCCCACGGCGGGTAAAGGGATCAACGGATCGGCGGTTTCGGGCCGATTTCGTTCGGGTCCGCCTGGTTGGCTACCACGTCGATCACCTTCTGCTTCTCGAAGTAGACGGTGAACTGTGGGTACACCCAGCGGTTGATGGTCGGCCATTGCCGCTTCTGCCCACCACGCGGCTGCAGCTGTTCGCTCGGCGCGCCGAACTGCGCCTGTACCTGCTGCATGCTCTGGCCGCGCACGGGCAGGGCACCGGCCGGCTTCTCGCGGGCGCGGTCGACAAGCAGGGTATCGGCCAGCGCCGGTGTGGCGGCGGCCAGGGTGGCCATCACGGCCAGGGCGGACAGGTAACGCTTCATCTCGATCTACTCCCCAGTGGTCAAGAAAGGCGATTACAGCAAAATCAGCAGGAAAAAGCCGCATAAACAAAAAACCGCCCGAAGGCGGTTTCTTGCATCGGGTCGGCCCCGCGTAGGGCCAGCCGCAGCCGTGAAGGCTGTTGGGCTTAGCGCTGACGCGCCTTGAAACGCGGGTTCGACTTGCAGATGACGAAGATCTTGCCGCGACGACGGACGACCTTGCAGTCGCGGTGACGGGCCTTCGCCGACTTCAGGGAGGACAGGACTTTCATGGCATACCTCGGCGTAAACAGTAGTTGTTCGGGTGGAGCGTGGCCGCGATATGCGAAAGACAATCGGCAGTTGACGCTCGTTCAAGCCCGCCATTCTACCGGGCTTTTCCTCGTGGTTTCAAGTGGTTGCACAAAAGATCCCGCTGGGGGTGTCTGGCAGGGGCTAGAATGGCCCCTTCACACGCTCTGGGAACCCCATGAATCCACTCGCTCCCGTCCTGACCATCGACGGCCCTTCCGGGGCCGGCAAGGGTACCATCAGCCGCATCATCGCGCGCCGGATGGGCTGGCATTACCTGGATTCGGGTGCGCTGTACCGCGCGGTGGGCGTGGCCGCGAGCTGGGCCGACATCGACACCTCTGACGCCTCGGCGCTGGTGCGCTGCACCTTCGACACCCATGTTCAGTTTGTTGAACAGGGCGAGTCGATGCGGGTCATGGTCAACGGCACCGATGCCACCGACGAGCTGCGCCTGGAGACCACCGGCGCGCTGGCTTCTGCCATCGCCGCCATTCCCGAGGTGCGCGCCGCGCTGAAGGAGCGCCAGCGCGCATTCAGGGAGCTGCCCGGCCTGGTCGCCGATGGCCGCGACATGGGCACGGTGATCTTCAAGGACGCCCCCTACAAGGTCTTCCTGACCGCCAGTGCCGAGGAGCGCGCCGAGCGCCGGCATAAGCAGTTGAAAGACAAGGGGGTTTCTGTTAACTTTGATGACCTCCTGCGCGAGATCATGGCCCGCGACGCCCGTGATGCCCAGCGTACCGTGGCGCCCCTGAAGCCGGCAGACGCTGCTGTCCTCATCGACACCACAGGCATCGGCATCGATGATGTCGTTGCCCGAGTGATGGATCTGCTTCCGGTTCCGGCTGCCTGATCCGTTCGCGCGGGAGCACTGCCAGTTGCATCGGTGGTGGTCGCGCAAAGCAGTGCTGTACCAGCTCCGTCGCGCAATGATGCGTGGCGGTTTTCCTACTACACACGACCTGCGTTTCCGGGGTCGACCAACAGGCGGGCGGTCGCCATTCCCCTGAAGGGGACGCCACCGACCCATGTGTCCAACAGAGTAAATCTAATGACCGAATCATTTGCCGAACTGTTTGAAGCCAGCCAGGCCAACCTGGCCAAGCTGAAGCCGGGCGCCATCGTCAGCGGTACCGTTGTTGAAGTCCGCGGCGACGTCGTGGTGATCAACGCTGGCCTGAAGTCCGAAGGCATCGTGCCGATCGAACAGTTCCGTAACGACGCTGGCGAAATCGACGTCGCCGAAGGCGACATCGTCAAGGTCGCCCTCGACTCGATCGAGAACGGCTTCGGCGAAACCGTCCTGTCGCGCGAGAAGGCCAAGCGCGCGATGGTGTGGGACGAGCTGGAAGAAGCGTTGGAAAAGAACGAAACCATCACCGGCCGCATCAGCGGCAAGGTCAAGGGTGGTTTCACCGTGGACATCAAGGATGTCCGCGCCTTCCTGCCGGGTTCCCTGGTCGATGTGCGCCCGGTGCGCGATCCGGCCTACCTGGAAGGCAAGGAACTCGAGTTCAAGCTCATCAAGCTGGACCGCAAGCGTAACAACGTCGTGGTCTCGCGCCGCGCTGTCGTCGAAAGCGAGCACTCGGAAGAGCGCGAGCAGCTGATGGACAAGCTGCAGGAAGGCGCGATCCTGAAGGGTGTCGTCAAGAACCTGACCGATTACGGCGCGTTCGTGGACCTGGGCGGCATCGACGGCCTGCTGCACATCACCGACATGGCGTGGAAGCGTGTGCGTCACCCGTCGGAAGTCGTGAACGTCGGCGACGAGCTGGACGTCCGCGTGCTGAAGTTCGACCGCGAGCGCAACCGCGTTTCGCTGGGCCTGAAGCAGCTGGGCGAGGATCCGTGGGACAACATCGGCCGTCGTTACCCGGCCAACAGCCGCGTCTTCGGCAAGGTCTCCAACGTCACCGATTACGGTGCGTTCGTTGAGATCGAGCCGGGCGTCGAAGGCCTGGTGCACGTCTCCGAGATGGATTGGACCAACAAGAACGTCAACCCGTCCAAGGTTGTGCAGGTTGGTGATGAAGTCGAAGTGATGGTGCTGGACGTCGATGAAGAGCGTCGCCGTATCTCGCTGGGCATGAAGCAGGTTGCCGCCAATCCGTGGGAAACCTTCGCTGCCACCCACAAGAAGGGTGACAAGGTGTCGGGCCAGATCAAGTCGATCACCGACTTCGGCATCTTCATCGGCCTGGACGGCGGCATCGACGGCCTGGTCCACCTGTCCGACATCAGCTGGAACACCACCGGCGAAGACGTCGTTCGCAACTTCAAGAAGGGCGATACCCTGGACGCCGTCGTCCTGGCTGTCGATCCGGAGCGCGAGCGCATCTCCCTGGGCGTGAAGCAGCTGGAGCAGGATCCGTTCGGGCAGTACATGGCTGCCAATCCGAAGGGCTCCAAGGTCGAAGGCGTGGTGAAGGAAGTCGACGCCAAGGGCGCGATCATCGAGCTGGCTGACGGCATCGAGGGTTACGTTTCGGCTCGCGACATCGCCAACGAGCGCGTTGACGACGCCACCCAGCACCTGAAGGTCGGCGACAAGATCGAAGCCAAGTTCGTGGGCATGGACCGCAAGGGCCGCACCCTGCAGCTGTCGATCAAGGCCAAGGACGACGCGGAAATGCGCGAAGTGCTGGAGGAATACCAGTCCTCTTCGGCTTCCAGCGGCACCACCCAGCTGGGCGCGCTGCTGCGTGCACAGCTGAACGGCAACAAGTCCGAGTAATCGGCCTTACGCTGTTTGTTGTTTCCTGGACGGCCCGGGCTTCTGCCCGGGCCGTTTCAGGCTGAGATGCCCCTGATGTGAGCCGGTAATGACCAAATCCGAACTGATCGAAATCCTTGCGCGCCGCCAGGCGCACCTGAAGGCCGATGATGTCGATCTGGCGGTGAAGTCGTTGCTGGAAATGATGGGCGGATCGCTGTCCGCCGGGGATCGCATCGAAATCCGTGGTTTTGGCAGCTTCTCGCTGCACTATCGTCCGCCGCGCCTGGGTCGCAACCCGAAGACCGGCGAATCGGTTGCCCTGCCGGGCAAGCACGTCCCCCATTTCAAGCCGGGCAAGGAACTGCGCGAGCGGGTCAGCAGTGTGCTGCCGCTGGACGCCGATCCGGCCTGAGCCTCCGTCGCGCCACCGCGTGCGAATCCAGCCGCGGGTCGGATAAGCTACGGACTCCTGCCACTGGAGCTGTCGCATGAAGGTCTCTCGTCTGCTGGTCCTGCTGGCGGTCCTGATCCTTGGGCTGATCATTGGTGCGGTCAACATGACCGCGATGTCGATCAACCTGCTGTTTACCCAGTTGAATACCTCTGTCGGCGTGGCGCTGATCGCGGCCCTGCTGATCGGTGTCATCGTCGGTGCCGGCCTGGTACTGGTGAGCGTGGTCATTCCGCTCTACGGTCAGCTGCGCCGTGCCAACAAGTCCGTGGCGGCAACGCCGGCCGCGGGTGTTTCCCCCCAATCTTTTGATGGACGCTGATCGAAGATGGATTTCGTCACCGAGTGGCTGTGGTTTTTCCTGTTCGTTCCGCTGGCCGCACTGGCCGGGTGGGTGATCGGCCGGCGTGGTGGCCAGCGCCACGGTGACAACCAGGTCAGCCGCCTGTCCAGCACCTACTTCCGTGGTCTGAACTACCTGCTCAACGAGCAGCCGGACAAGGCCATCGAACTGTTCCTGCACATCGCCGAGCTGGACAAGGAAACCTTCGAGACCCAGGTCGCGCTGGGCCACCTGTTCCGCCGCCGCGGTGAAGTCGACCGCGCCATCCGCCTGCACCAGGGGCTGGTCAACCGCCACGACCTGAGCGACGCGCAGCGCGTGCAGGCCCTGCTGGCGCTGGGCGAGGACTACATGAAGTCCGGCCTGCTGGACCGCGCAGAGACCGTGTTCACCGAGCTGGCACAGCTCGACCAGCGCGCCCCGCAGGCGCTCAAGCACCTGATCGGCATCTATCAGGCCGAGCGTGACTGGGAAAAGGCGATCGACAACGCCACCCGCTTCGAAGACGTCACCGGCGAGCCGATGGGCAAGCTGATCGGGCAGTTCGAATGCGAACTGGCTGAACGCTTCCGCGGTGCCGGCAAGCTGGAAGAGGCGAGGGCGGCGATCGCCCGCGCCTACCAGGCCGACGCCATGTCGGTGCGCGCCGGCATCATCGAAGGTCGCCTCGAGACGGATGCGGGCAACGCTGAAGCCGCGGTGCGTGCATTCGAACGTGCCGCGCGCAACGACCCCGAGTACCTGCCCGAGCTGCTGCCGGCGTTGATGGAAAACTATCGCAAGGTCGGCGACCTGGGCGGCGCACGTGCGTTCCTGTCGGAAATGACCGAGCACTACCGTGGCATCGCCCCGGTGCTGGCCCTGACCCGGCTGATGGAAGAGCAGGAGGGCGTGGCTCCGGCCCGAGCCTACCTTGGCCGCCAGCTCAAGGATCGTCCGTCGGTGCGTGGCGAATCGGCGCTGATCGACCTGACCCTGGCCGAGGGCGCCGATTCCACAGCGACCCTGCATGACCTCAAGCACATCACCGACCAGCTGCTGGTGCGCAATCCCGCTTATCGCTGCACCCGTTGCGGGTTCGGTGCACGTACCCACCATTGGCAGTGCCCGAGCTGCAAGGAATGGGGCACGGTCAAGCCACTGCTGAACTACGCGGTGCTCTGATCCATGCCGTGGCTCGTGATGGGCGCGCTGCTGGGGCTGGCCCTGCTGAGTGCGGGCTTGACCTGGGCGGCACGGGGTTATGCCCTGCGCCAGCAACTGCTGGACCAGCCCGGCGAGCGTCGCAGCCATAGCGTGGCAACGCCGCGCGGTGGTGGCATCGCCATCGTCATCAGCCTGCTGGTCACCGCCGGTGCAGCGATGTGGGTCTGGCCTGAATCGACACCGAGCCTGCTGGTGGCCAGCGTGGGCCTGGTGCTGGTGGCGGGCATCGGCTGGTGGGACGACCACCGGCCGTTGCCGGCCATGCGCCGCCTGCTGGTGCACTTCATTGCCGCCGCGCTGCTGGCCGCCCTGGTCAAGGTGCATGGTGGAAGCTGGTTGCTGGCCGGGCTGGTGCTGGTATTCACCGCCTCGTTGATCAACATCTGGAACTTCATGGATGGCATCAACGGTATTGCCGCCAGCCAGGCCATTGTTGTTGCGCTGGGCCTGGCGCCGGTGCTGCCCTGGCCGTATTCGCTGGCCGCGGTGGCGCTGGGCCTGGCCTGCCTGGGCTTCCTGCCGTTCAATTTCCCGCGGGCCCGGATCTTCATGGGTGATGTCGGAAGTGGCGCGCTGGGCTATGCAGTCGCCGTCGTCCTGGCCATCGCTGCGGTGCGTACCGATATCAACTGGATCCTGCTGCTGGTGCCGGCTTCGGCGTTCCTCGTGGACGCGGGCTTCACACTGGCGGCGCGCATCATCTCCGGACAACGCTGGATGGAACCCCATACCCAGCACGTCTACCAGCGGGCGGTGCAGGCAGGAGCCAGCCACGCCCAGGTGACAGGGATGTACTTTGCTTTGGGTCTGTTCAGTATTACAGTGCTTAATGTCTGCTCCAATTTGCAGCCGAGGTGGGAGGCTGTCCTGGCGGTCGCGTGGTTTCTCGCGCTGAGCGTCCTCTGGATCCTCCTGCGCAATGGATTGCGTCACCGACAAGGAAATACCTGACTTATGGCTTCACCCTGGCGGGACAGAATCCTCGGCCTGATGCCGCGTTCGGCCATCGTCTGCCACGACCTGTTCATGGTCTGGGCATGCTGGCAGCTGCTCCACGCCGGGCGGTACTCGATCCTCCCCAACGCGCCTTCGCTTCCGCTCTGGAATGTCGACACCACCCTGGTGCTGCTGCTGCAGGGCCTGGTGTTCTGGCGCGTGGGCCTGTATCGCGGGCTGTGGCGTTTCGCCAGCGTCAGCGACCTGCTGAACATCTTCAAGGCCAGCTTCATCGGCCTGGTCGGCATCGTGCTGGTGCTGATGTGGAAGCGTTTCGACGGCGTGCCGATGTCGGTGCTGGTGATCTATCCGTTCGCGCTGTCGGCGCTGCTGGGCGCCCCGCGCCTGCTGTACCGGGCCTGGAAGGATTACCAGGCACTGCAGTCGGATTCGAGCGCGCGCCGCGTGCTGATCCTCGGTGCGGGGCAAGCCGCCGAGACGCTGGTCCGCGATCTGCGCCGCTCCGGCAACTTCGAACCGGTCGGCCTGCTGGACGACGCACCGCACCTGCGCGGCGCCAAGCTGCAGGGCCTGCCGATCCTGGGCAGCCTCGATGATGCCCCGGCGGTGGTCCGCGAGACTGCGGCCAAGTTGCTGGTGATCGCCATGCCCTCGCTGGATGCCGCAGGCATGCAGCGGGTGGTCGCCATCTGCGAAAGCACCGGCGTGCCGTTCCGCACCGTGCCAAAGCTGAGCGACATCCTGCAGGGGCAGTCGCTGCCCGGCCAACTGAAGGAAGTGGCGATCGAGGATCTGCTCGGCCGCAAGCCGATCACCCCGGACTGGAACCTGATCCGTGGCTGGTTGGGCGGTCGCACCGTGATGGTGACCGGTGCCGGTGGCTCGATCGGCTCGGAGCTGTGCCGCCAGTGCGCGCGCCACGGTGCCGGCCGCATCATCCTGCTGGAGATCAGCGAACTGCTGCTGCTGACCATCGAGGGTGAGCTGCGTCGCAGCTTCCCCGATATCGAGATCGAAGCGGTGCTGGGCGACTGTGGCGATCCTGCGGTGATCCGCCATGCGCTGTCGCTGCATCCGGTCGACACCGCGTTCCATGCCGCAGCGTACAAGCATGTACCGGTGCTGGAACGGCAGCTGCGCGAAGCTGTGCGCAACAACATCCTGGCGACCGAGAACGTGGCCCGCGCCTGCCTGGAAGCGCGCGTCGAGCATTTCGTGTTCATCTCCACCGACAAGGCGGTCGATCCGGTCAACGCGCTGGGTGCCAGCAAGCGCTATGCCGAGATGATCTGCCAGAGCCTGGACCAGAAGTCCACGCACACCCGTTTCGTTACCGTGCGCTTCGGCAACGTGCTGGCCTCGGCCGGCAGCGTGGTGCCGCTGTTCCGCGAGCAGATCCTGCGCGGTGGTCCGGTCACGGTCACCGATCCGGAAGTCACCCGCTACTTCATGACCATCCCCGAGGCCTGCCAGTTGATCCTGCAGGCCGCGGCCTCGGCCTCGCACGGTGCGATCTACACGCTCGACATGGGCGAGCCGGTGCCGATCCGGCTGCTGGCCGAGCAGATGATCCGTCTGGCGGGCAAGCAGCCGTACAAGGATGTGCAGATCATCTATACCGGCCTGCGTCCGGGCGAGAAGCTGCACGAGACGCTGTTCTATTCGGATGAGGACTACCGCGCAACCGCGCATCCGAAGGTCCTCGAGGCCGGCGTGCGCATGTTCTCGCGCGATCTGGTGCTGGGCAACGTCCCGCGCCTGCGCGAGGCGGTGTGCAGCTACGACACCGAAACCATCAAGGAAGTCCTGTTCGCGACGATGCCCGAGTTCTCGCCAATCGAACAGGATGCTTACATTTCATCCGCTAAAGTCGTGCCCTTTCCCGCACGCGAGGCCAACAGGCACCAATGAGCAAGCGAATTCGCAAAGCAGTTTTCCCCGTAGCGGGTTTGGGGACGCGTTTTTTGCCAGCAACCAAGACCGTGCCGAAGGAGATGCTGCCGATCATTGACCGGCCGCTGATCCAGTACGCAGTGGACGAAGCAATCGAGGCCGGCTGTGACACGCTGGTGTTCATCACCAACCGCTACAAGCACGCGGTCGCCGACTACTTCGACAAGGCCTACGAGCTGGAGCAGAAGCTCGAGCGCGCCGGCAAGCAGGAGCAGCTGGAGCTGATCCGTCACGTGCTGCCCAATGGCGTGCGCGCGATCTTCGTGACCCAGGCCGAGGCGCTGGGCCTGGGCCATGCGGTGCTGTGTGCCAAGGCCGTGATCGGTGACGAGCCGTTCGCGGTGCTGCTGCCGGACGACCTGATCTGGAACCGCGGCGACAGTGCGCTGAAGCAGATGGCCGATCTCAACGAAGCCAGCGGCGCCAGCGTCATTGCCGTTGAAGATGTGCCGCACGACAAGACCGCCAGTTACGGCATCGTCGCGACCGAGGCCTTCGATGGCCGCAAGGGCCGTATTTCGCAGATCGTGGAGAAGCCGAAGCCGGAGGACGCGCCGAGCGACCTGGCCGTGGTCGGCCGCTACGTGCTGAGCCCGAAGATCTTCGAGCTGCTGGAGCAGACCGGCAGCGGTGCCGGCGGCGAGATCCAGCTGACCGATGCGATCGCGCAGCTGCTGAAGACCGAAGAGGTGGATGCCTACCGTTTCGAGGGCACTCGTTTCGACTGCGGTACGCACCTGGGGCTGGTGGAAGCGACGATCCGCTTCGCGCTGGACAACCCCAAGCTGGCAGGGCCGGCGCGGGAGAAGCTGACGGCGATGTTGGCTGAGTAAGGTTTATCAAGCGCTCCGTGCAGCGCCTTGATTGATACGTGATGGGCGGGACGGGTGGGCCGTTGCAGGACACGCCGTAAACCCGTCCATGGGGGCTCGATGGCGCCATCCATGGCGCCAACGGTCCTGCAACGGCCCACCCGTCCCGCCTGTCAGGTTTCCTGCGGGCGCGGACGGGAAGGGCGGAATCAAGGGCAAGAGCAAAAGCAAAAAAGGCAGCCAATGGCTGCCTTTTTTGATTGTTGGGGTCAGATCCCTTTGCGTAGCAAAGGGCTCTGACTCCAGCTTTTGACCTTGCTTTTGCTAAACCCTCCGCCGCGCGGAATGATGGATGGCACGGGTGGGTGAGGCTGACCGGGACTGTCAGCGGCATGGATGCCGCTGCCAAGCCCCCAGGGACGGGTTTACGGCGTGTCCCGGGCAGCCTCACCCACCCGGGCCCTGCAAGCAGACCGACATCCCGCCGGCAACGCTTTGAACCTTACAGCGCCTCGAAAATACCCGCTGCGCCCATGCCGGTGCCGATGCACATCGTCACCATGCCGTACTTCTGCTGGCGACGACGCAGGCCGTGCAGCAGGGTGGCGGTACGGATCGCGCCGGTCGCACCCAGCGGGTGGCCCAGGGCAATCGCGCCACCCAGCGGGTTGACCTTGCTCGGGTCCAGGCCGCAATCGCGGATCACCGCCAGCGACTGCGCGGCGAACGCTTCGTTGAGCTCGATCCAATCCAGCTGGTCCTGGGTCAGGCCGGCCTGCTTCAGTGCCTTCGGGATCGCGGCGATCGGGCCGATGCCCATCACTTCCGGGCGCACGCCGGCCACCGAGAAGCTGACGAAACGGGCCAGCGGGGTCAGGCCGTAGTCCTTGATCGCCTGTTCCGAGGCCAGCAGCACGGCACCGGCGCCATCGCTCATCTGCGACGAGTTGCCGGCGGTGACGGTGCCGCCGAACTGGCCGTTGCGGAACACCGGGCGCAGCTTGGCCAGGCCTTCAGCCGAGGAATCCGGGCGCGGGCCTTCGTCGGTGTCGGCGATCTTGTTGCGGGTGATGATGCGCTGGCCGTCGGCCAGGTCCGGCAGGTGCGAGACGATCTCGTACGGGCTGATCTCGTCCTTGAACTCGCCGTTCTGGATCGCGGCCATGGCCTTCTGGTGCGAGGCGAGGGCGAAGGCATCCTGGTCTTCGCGCGAGACCTTCCACTCTTCGGCCACCTTCTCGGCAGTGATGCCCATGCCGTAGGCGATGGCCACGTGGTCGTTGTCGAACACGCTCGGCGCCATCGCGATCTTGTTGCCCATCATCGGCACCATCGACATCGACTCGGTGCCGCCGGCCAGCATCAGGTCGGCATTGCCCAGGCGGATCGCGTCGGCGGCCTGCGCCACGGCCTGCAGGCCGGAGGAGCAGAAGCGGTTCACGGTCTGTGCGGCAATGGTGTTGGGCAGGCCGGCCAGCAGCACGCCGATGCGCGCCACGTTCATGCCCTGCTCGGCTTCCGGCATGGCGCAGCCGATGATCGCGTCATCGATGCGGTTGACGTCCACGCCCGGGGCCTGGGCGACGACGCTGCGCAGCACGTGCGCAAGCATGTCGTCGGGACGGGTGTTGCGGAACATGCCCTTGGGCGCCTTGCCGACCGGGGTGCGGGTGGCGGAGACGATGTAGGCGTCCTGGATTTGCTTGGTCATTGCAGTGATCTCTCGAATTTTTTAGCCGGGGTGCCGACCAACGGTCGGCACCCACCAGAGGCAGAGGAGTGCCAACCAGGGGTCGGCACCCGCCATCAATCAGTTACGCAGCGGCTTGCCGGTCTTCAGCATGTGCGCGATGCGGGCCTGGGTCTTCTCCTGCTGGGCCAGTTCGACGAAGTGCTTGCGCTCCAGGGTCAGCAGCCACTCTTCGTCCACCAGGGTGCCGCGGTCGACCTTGCCACCGCACAGCACGGTGGCGATGCGTTCGGCGATCTCGTAGTCGTACGGGCTGATGAAACGGCCTTCCAGCATGTTGACCAGCATCATCTTGAAGGTGGCGATGCCCACGTCACCGGCCACCTGGATGCGGCGTGCCGGCAGCGGCGGACGGTAGCCCGCTTCGGCCAGTGCACGGGCTTCGGCCTTGGCGATGTGCAGGGCCTCGTAGCTGTTGAACACCACCTTGTCGGTACTGCGCAGCAGGCCCAGTTCCTTGGCGTTGACCGCCGAGTTGGACACCTTGGCCATCGCCACGGTCTCGAAGGTCTTCTTCAGTTCGGCGAACACGTCACCGCCCGGGCCCGCGGCCTGAGAGGCACGCACGGCCAGTTCCTTCAGGCCGCCACCGGCCGGCAGCAGGCCGACACCGGCCTCGACCAGGCCGATGTAGCTTTCCAGGAAGGCCACGGTCTTGGCGCTGTGCATCTGGAACTCGCAGCCGCCGCCCAGGGCCAGGCCACGCACCGCTGCCACCACCGGCACCAGCGAGTACTTGATGCGCTGGCTGGTGCGCTGGAAGTTGGCGACCATTTCCTCGAACTGGTCGACCTTGCCGGCCTGCAGCAGGCCCAGTGCACCGGCCAGGTCGGCACCGGCGGAGAAGGGCTCCTTCTGCTGCCAGATCACCAAGCCCTGGAAGTCCTTCTCGGCGCGGCTCACGCATTCCTGCAGGCCGTCCAGCACCTGGTCGGACACGGTGTTCATCTTGGTCTTGAAGCTGACCACGGCAATGCCATCACCGTCGTGCCACATGCGCAGGCCGTCGTTCTCGAACACGGTCTCGCCCGGCGCGAACTTCTCGCCCAGCAGCGGATCCGGGAAGCGCTGGCGCTGGTACACCGGCAGCGACGAGCGCGGCAGCTTGGCGTTGCGCGACGGGCTGTAGCTGCCCTCGGCGGCGTGCACGCCGTCGCGGCCGTCGAAGACCCAATCCGGCAGCGGGGCATTGCTCATGCTCTTGCCGGCGACGATGTCATCGGCGATCCACTGCGCCACCTGCTTCCAGCCGGCGGCCTGCCAGGTTTCGAACGGGCCCAGCGACCAGCCGTAGCCCCAGCGGATGGCCAGGTCGACATCGCGCGCGGTCTCGGCGATGTCGGCCAGGTGGTAGGCGCTGTAGTGGAACAGGTCGCGGAAGGTCGCCCACAGGAACTGCGCCTGCGGGTGCTGGCTCTCGCGCAGCTTGGCGAACTTCTCGGCCGGGTTCCTGATCTTCAGGATCTCGACCACTTCCGGGGCGGCAGTGCGGTCGGCCGGGCGGTAGTCCTGCTTCTCCAGATCCAGTACCACGATGTCCTTGCCGACCTTGCGGAAGATGCCGGCGCCGGTCTTCTGGCCCAGCGTGCCCTTGGAAATCAGCGCGTCCAGCCACTTCGGCGACTTGAAGAATTCATGCCACGGGTCATTCGGCAGGGTGTCGCCCATGGTCTTGATGACGTGGGCCATGGTGTCCAGGCCGACCACGTCGGAGGTGCGGTAGGTGGCCGACTTCGGGCGGCCCACCAGCGGGCCGGTCAGGCCGTCCACTTCATCGAAGCCCAGGCCGAACTGCTGGGTGTGGTGGATGGTGGACAGGATCGAGAACACGCCGATGCGGTTGCCGATGAAGTTCGGGGTGTCCTTGGCGTACACCACGCCCTTGCCCAGGGTGGTGACCAGGAATGCTTCCAGGCCTTCCAGCACGGCGGCATCGGTGGTGGTGGCCGGGATCAGCTCGGCCAGGTGCATGTAGCGCGGCGGGTTGAAGAAGTGCACGCCGCAGAAGCGGTGGCGCAGCTGCTCGGGCAGCACGTCGGCCAGCTTGTTGATGCCCAGGCCCGAGGTGTTGGAGGCCAGCACCGCGTGGTCGGCCACGAACGGGGCGATCTTCTTGTACAGGTCCTGCTTCCAGTCCATGCGCTCGGCGATGGCCTCGATGATCAGGTCGCAGTCCTTCAGCTGCTCCAGGCCGGACTCGTAGTTGGCCGGGGTGATGGCTTCGGCCAGCGACTTGCTGGCCAGCGGCGCCGGGCTCAGCTTGCCCAGGTTGGCGATCGCCTTCAGCACGATGCCGTCGGCCGGACCTTCCTTGGCAGGCAGGTCGAACAGCACGGTGTCGACGCCAGCATTGGTGAGATGGGCGGCGATCTGGGCACCCATGACGCCGGCACCCAGCACGGCGGCGCGGCGGACTAGCAGGGAATTGGACATGGTGTAGGGCCTTTGTTGGTCAGCAGTTACTGGGTGGAATCAAGGGAAGCGGGCAGGGCGCTGGCGCGTGCGGCGGCGCGGAACCCGGCTTCGGCGAAATGGATCAGTTCGTGGGCGGCATGGGCACGATGCGCCGCTTCGGTGACACCGGCGGGACGCTTGATCAGCCCGAAGTCGGCCATCGCATAGGTCAGCGAGCCGGCCAGGAAGTCGAGGCGCCAGTACAGCTCCTCCTTGCTCAGGTCCGGCACGCACTCGCCGATGGCCTTGCCGAACGCACGCAGCACGTGGCCGTAGTGGTCGGACAGGAACTTGCGCAGGTTGTCGTTCTTCTCGGCGTAGGCGCGGGCGATCACGCGCACGAAGGCGCCGCCGTTCTGGCGGTCCTGGGCCAGCGCCAGGGCCGGCTCGACGAAGGCAGCCAGCACCGGGCGCAGTTCACCCGGGTGCTCGGCGCGGGCGCGCTCGAGCTGCGACAGGCGGGCACCGGTCATCTCGTCCATGCGGCGGCGGAACACCTCGTTGACCAGGTTTTCCTTGGAGCCGAAGTGGTAGTTGACCGCGGCGATGTTGACGTCGGCCTGGCTGGTCACCTGGCGCAGCGAGGTGCCGGCGAAGCCGTGCTGGGCGAACAGCTCCTCGGCCGCGCCGAGAATCCGGTCCTTGGTCGAGAAGTGGGCGGGCTTGGCCATCGGTGGGCGGACCTTAATCAAACGATTGTTTGATACTAGGACCAGACGGTACCGTATGGCATTTTGCAGTGCAGCAAAAATCGGCCGACCCGGTCAGATTTCACTCAGGTCGGTGAATGGGGTAGTGCCGGCGGCTGGCCGGCAGCTCCTAGGTTGAAGGGCGCCCAATGCCGGCCAGCGGCCGGCACTACCATGCCGCCGCTTTATCTTTTACAATTCGCCTACGTTTATCAGGCTAAGCCCGCGTCCCGACGCGGGTTTTTTTCATGTTACCCTTCGGGCCATCAGCGGCCCGATTCCATTGGAGACATCCCATGGCGCTGGAGCGCACCCTTTCGATCATCAAGCCGGACGCCGTTGCCAAGAACGTCATCGGCGAAATCTACGCCCGCTTCGAGAAGGCCGGCCTGAAGGTCGTGGCCGCCAAGTACAAGCAGCTGTCGCGTCGTGAAGCCGAAGGCTTCTACGCCGTGCACCGCGAGCGTCCGTTCTTCAACGCGCTGGTCGAGTTCATGATCTCCGGCCCGGTGATGATCCAGGCCCTGGAAGGCGAGAACGCCGTCCTGGCCCACCGCGACCTGCTGGGCGCCACCAACCCGAAGGAAGCCGCGCCGGGCACCATCCGCGCCGACTTCGCCGAATCCATCGATGCCAACGCCGCCCACGGCTCGGACTCGGTCGAGAATGCCGCGATTGAAATCGCCTACTTCTTCGCCGCCACCGAAGTCGTTTCGCGCTGAGAGTAATGCCGTGAACGAGGTCGTACAGTCCCCCGCCATCCAGCCGCTGCCGAAGTCGGCACCCACGGCTGGCAAGCAGAACCTGCTCGACCTCGATCGCGCGGGCCTGGAGAAGTTCTTCGTCGAGGTTCTCGGCGAAAAGAAGTTCCGTGCCCATCAGGTGATGAAGTGGATCCACCATCGCTACGTCACCGACTTCGATGAAATGACCGACCTCGGCAAGGTCCTGCGCGCCAAGCTGCAGGCCCATGCCGAGGTGCTGGTTCCCAACATCGTGTTCGACAAGCCCTCCGCCGACGGCACCCACAAGTGGCTGCTGGCGATGGGCGTGGATGGCAAGAACGCCATCGAGACCGTGTACATCCCGGACAAGACCCGCGGCACGCTGTGCGTGTCCTCGCAGGTCGGTTGCGGCCTGAACTGCACGTTCTGCTCCACTGCTACCCAGGGCTTCAACCGCAACCTGACCACCGCCGAGATCATCGGCCAGGTGTGGGTTGCCGCGCGCCACCTGGGCAACGTGCCGCACCAGATGCGCCGCCTCACCAACGTGGTGATGATGGGCATGGGCGAGCCGCTGATGAATTTCGACAACGTCGTGCGCGCCATGAGCGTGATGCGCGACGACCTGGGCTACGGCCTGGCCAACAAGCGCGTGACCCTGTCGACCTCCGGCCTGGTGCCGCAGATCGACCGCCTGTCTGCCGAAAGCGACGTGTCGCTGGCGGTGTCGCTGCATGCGCCGAACGACGCGCTGCGCGAGACCCTGGTGCCGCTCAACAAGAAGTACCCGATCGCCGAGCTGATGGCCTCGTGCGCACGCTACCTGCGCGCCAACAAGCGCCGCGAATCGGTCACCTTCGAATACACCCTGATGAAGGGCATCAACGACAAGCCCGAGCATGCCCGCGAGCTGGCCCGCCTGATGCGCCAGTTCGACAACGCGGTGCAGGCCAAGGATTCGGGCAAGGTCAACCTGATTCCGTTCAACCCGTTCCCGGGTACCCGCTACGAGCGTTCGGAAGAGGCGCACATCCGCGCCTTCCAGAAGATCCTGCTCGACAGCAACGTGCTGACCATGGTCCGCCGTACCCGTGGCGACGACATCGACGCCGCCTGTGGCCAGCTCAAGGGCCAGGTGATGGACCGCACCCGCCGCCAGGCGGAGTTCAACAAGACGCTGCAGGCGGGGAAGGGGAGCGATGCCGCGGCCTGACCGCCTCTGGCTGGTTCTGCTCGCAGGCACGCTGGCCCTCGCGGTCGGCGGCTGCAAATCCCATCCCAAGGCCAAGCTTGGCCCGAGCGAGGCGCCGGTCTACTCCGTCCGTGATCCGGAAGGGGTGCGGCAGCAGGTGCGCTGGCAGGAGTTGCTGACCCTGGCCGGCCGCGACATCCAGGGCGGCAATCTCGATGCTGCCGAGCGAAAGGCGCGCGAAGCCCAGAAGCTGGTGCCGACGGCCCCCGACGGCCTGGTCCTGCTTGCGGGCATCGACGAGCGTCGCGGTCGCAGCCAGCAGGCCGGCGAGAACTTCCGCAAGGCTGCCGAGCTGGCGCCGCAACGTGGCGACGTGCTCAACAACTATGGTGCCTGGCTGTGCCAGCAGGGCCAGGCGGCCGAATCGCTGGTGTGGTTCGATCGTGCCCAGCGGGCGCCGGGCAATCCCGCCGTCGCCGAAGCGCAGTCCAATGCCGGCAGCTGTGCGCTGGATGCAGGCCAGTTCGAGCGTGCCGAGCGCGACCTGCGCGCGGCGCTGTCGGCGCTGCCGGGAAACCCGGTCGCGCTGGAGGCCATGGCCCAGCTCAGCTTCCGCCAGGGTCGCTACATGGAGGCCCGGGCCTTCGCCGAACGTAGGATTGCGGCTGCACCCGCAACGCGTTCCGTGTTACAACTTGCGTCTCAAATCGAAGCGCGGCTGGGTGATCGGGCGGCATCTGACCGCTATCTTCAGCGCATTCGACAGGAATTTCCGCAGGAAGCGGGCTCCTAACTCCAGGGTTGATGCATTGTGATTGATGACCAGACTGTGAGCGCTCTCGAGACTGCGGCCGGCTGCGGCACCCGCCTGCGCCAGGCCCGTGAAGCGGCCGGACTGACCCTTGAGGATGTCGGCTCGCGCCTGCGCATGCCGGTCCAGGTGGTCAGGTCGCTGGAG
This sequence comes from Stenotrophomonas sp. YJH_SMC_91, assembly GCF_059368495.1. Lineage (NCBI taxonomy): Bacteria > Pseudomonadati > Pseudomonadota > Gammaproteobacteria > Lysobacterales > Lysobacteraceae > Stenotrophomonas > Stenotrophomonas sp. YJH_SMC_91. Next base: position 204,688 of record NZ_JCAFRT010000006.1, read on the forward strand.
GAAGAGCAGTGGCAGAAGCTGGGCGCGCCCGTCTTCGTGCGCGGCCAGTTGCGCAGCTACGCGCGCCTGCTCGACGTCGATGTGAGCCAGCTGCTGGAGCAGGCCCAGGTGGGTCCTGTCGTGCCGCCCACCCTGGTCAGCCATACCCATACCCCGCGTGCGCGCCGCATTGCCGAGAATCTCGGCCGGCGCGTGCTGTACGTCGGCATCACCGCCGTGCTGGCCGTGCCGGTGTGGTTCGCCACCCGTGGCCATTTCGATGGCAGCGCCACGCCGTCGCCGAACACGGCCTCGCTGGACGCGATCCCGGCCGCTGTGCCGGTGGCCCCGTCCGCTGCGGGTGTCGAGCCGGCAGCCCCGGCTGAAGTCGCGAGTGCCCCGGCCAGCAAGCCGGCCGCAACCCCGTATGTCGCTTCGCTGTCCCCGGTGCCGCGTTCGGCACCCGCTGCGCCCGCAGCCGCCAATACGCTGGAGATGCAGTTCAGCGGCGACAGCTGGGTCGATATCGGTGGTCCGGACGGCGCCACGGTCGAAAAGGCGCTGATCAAGTCCGGCGAGAGCCGCAGCTTCACGCCGGGCCAGGTGACCCGGGTGACCCTGGGCAACGCCTCGGCGGTCCAGGTTCAGCAGAACGGCGCTATCGTCGATCTGACCCCCTACCAGCGAGCCAACGTGGCACGCTTTCAGGTATCCTCTGAAGGCTCCGTAGTCCCGGTTTCGCACTGAGGCGCGGTTTCACCACCTTCGATTAAACCCAATGGTCCCTCCCGATGGGCGGGGCGAGAGTACGCATGGCGATCGACGATCTGCTCGACGAGCACGAACAAAGTGAACGCGTCCGCAGCTGGCTGCGGAAGAATGGCGCCAGCATCCTCGGTGGCGTAGCCATCGCGATCGGTGCCATTGCCGGCTGGCAGTGGTACCAGAAGGATCAGGGCGGCAAGCTGGCCTCGGCCAACGTGGAATACCAGAAGGCCCTGGTCGGTCTTCAGCAGAACAAGCTCGACGACGCTGCCAAGGCAGTGAAGGCGCTCGAAGCGGGCCCGTCCAGCATCTATGGCGACCTCGCGGCGCTGCAGCTGGCCAAGGCCCAGGTCGACGCCGGCAAGAACGAAGAAGCGCTGGCCACCCTGCGCGCCGTGAAGGTCGAAAGCGACCTGCAGCGCGTGGTCGACCAGCGTGTGGCCCGCCTGCTGGTGGCCACCGGCAAGAGCGACGAGGCGATCAAGCTGCTGGGCAGCGCCACCGACAGCAGCAGCCTGGAAATCCATGGCGATGCGCTGATGGCGCAGGGCAAGCGCGATGACGCCCGCGCACAGTACGAGAAGGCGCTGAAGTCGCTGGACGTGGCAGCGCCGCAGCGGCGCCTGCTGGAAACCAAGGTTATGGATGCCGGCGGCACGGTCGCCGCCCCTGCGGAGTCGGTTTGATGAGTCAGAAGGTCATGATCACCCGCGTCGCCACCGTGCTCCTGATGGGCATGGCCCTGACCGGCTGCAGCACCATGAAGGGCTGGTTCGCCGGCAAGGACGCGGCAGCGAAGAAGGCCCAGGAGCCGGCTGAGCTGGTCAAGTTCGAGCCGAGCGTCAAGGTCAACAAGGCCTGGTCGGTCAACCTCGGCAAGGGCGAGCGCCGCATCGGCGTGCGCCAGGGCCCGGCCGTTGCCAATGGCCACGTGTTCGCTGCGGCGATCACCGGCGGCGTGCACGCCATCGACCTGCAGACCGGCAAGAAGGTCTGGACCTGGGAGCCGCAGAAGGAAAAGAAGAAGCCGAAGCTGCGCCTGTCCGGCGGCCCGGGTGTCGGTGAGAACCTGGTCGTGATCGGCACGCTCGATGGCCAGGTCATCGCCCTGGACATCAATGACGGCAGCGAGAAGTGGCGCGCCCGTGTTCCGGGTGAGGTCATTGCCGCGCCGGCCGTGGCCCAGGGCCTGGTGTTCGTGCGCAGCAACGACGGCCGCGTCACCGCGTTCGATGCCGGCAACGGCACGCAGAAGTGGTTCAACCCGAGCGAACTGCCCGCGCTGACCGTGCGCGGCAACGCGCCGGTGGTCACCGGTCCGGGCGTGTTGTTCATCGGCAAGGACGAAGGCGCGGTTGCCGCGCTGGCCATGCAGGATGGACGTACCCTGTGGGAACAGAACCTTGGCAACGGCGAAGGCCGTACCGAGCTGGACCGCATGGCCGATGTCGACGGTGCTCCGGTGCTGGAGGGCAACACCCTCTTCGTGAGCAGCTTCAAGAACCAGACCATGGCCATCGAAGGCCCGACCGGTCGCCCGCTGTGGGCGCGCGACCATGGCGGTGCAGGTGGCGTGGCGGTGTCGTCGGGCAATGTGTTCGTCACCGACAACAAGGGTGGCGTGTTCGGCCTGGACAAGGCGACCGGCGCTGCCATGTGGTCGCAGACCGAGCTGGCGCGTCGTTCGCTGACCGGCCCGGCGCTGCACGGTGATTACGTGGTCGTCGGCGACTACAAGGGATACGTGCACTGGTTGAAGACCTCCGATGGTGCGATGGCGGCACGGGCGAAGAGCGGCGGTGACGCCCTGCTGGCCCAGCCGGTCGTCGTCGACGGGGTGCTGCTGGTGCAGAACGTGGATGGCAAGCTGACCGCCTTCCGGTTGGCAAATTAAAAATTGGAGTAATCGCGATGCTGCCTTTGGTCGCCCTGGTTGGACGGCCGAATGTCGGCAAGTCGACTATTTTCAATGCGCTTACGCGCACCCGCGACGCGCTGGTCCATGACCAGCCCGGCGTCACCCGTGACCGCAACTACGGCGTCTGCCGCCTCGACGAGGACAACCATTTCCTCGTCGTGGATACCGGCGGTATTGCCGGGGAAGACGAAGGCCTGGCGGGTGCCACCACGCGCCAGGCCCGGGCTGCGGCGGCCGAAGCCGATCTGATCCTGTTCGTCGTCGACGCCCGCGAGGGCACCTCGGCGCTGGACGACGAGATCCTGGCCTGGCTGCGCAAGCTGTCGCGCCCGACGCTGCTGCTGATCAACAAGATCGACGGCACCGACGAGGACAGCGTGCGTTCGGAATTCGCCCGTTACGGCTTCGGCGAGATGCTGACCGTCTCGGCCGCGCATCGCCAGGGCCTGGACGACCTGCTGGACGAAGTGATCCAGCGCCTGCCGGAAGAAGGCAGCGGCGAAGAGCTGGACAACGATCCGAACCGTATCCGCATCGCCTTCGTCGGACGTCCGAACGTGGGCAAGTCGACCCTGGTCAACCGCATCCTCGGCGAGGAGCGCATGATCGCCTCCGACGTGCCGGGCACCACCCGCGACTCGATCGCGGTGGACCTGGAGCGCGACGGACGTGAGTACCGGCTGATCGACACCGCCGGCCTGCGCCGCCGTTCGCGCGTGGACGAGGTCGTCGAGAAGTTCTCGGTGGTCAAGACCATGCAGTCGATCGAGCAGTGTCAGGTCGCCGTGCTGATGCTGGACGCCACCGAAGGCGTGACCGACCAGGACGCCACCGTGCTCGGTGCCGTGCTCGACGCCGGCCGCGCGCTGGTGATCGCCATCAACAAGTGGGATGGCCTGACCGAGTACCAGCGCGAACAGGCTGAAACCATGCTGTCGCTGAAGCTGGGCTTCGTGCCGTGGGCCGAGTCCGTGCGCATCTCGGCCAAGCATGGCTCGGGCCTGCGCGAGCTGTTCCGTGCGGTGCACCGCGCGCACGAATCGGCGAACAAGACCTTCACCACCAGCGAAGTGAACAAGGCGCTGGAAGTGGCCTACGAGACCAACCCGCCGCCGACCATCCGCGGCCATGTCTCCAAGCTGCGCTACGTGCACCCGGCCGGTTCCAACCCGCCGACCTTCATCGTGCACGGCACCCGCCTGAAGGAGCTGCAGGAGTCGTACAAGCGCTACCTGGAGAACTTCTTCCGCAAGCGCTTCAAGCTGATCGGTACGCCGGTGAGCTTCATCTTCCGCGAGGGCACCAACCCGTACGAGGGCAAGAAGAACGTCCTCACCGAGCGGCAGGTCAAGGCCAAGCGGCGCTTGATGAAGCACGTCAAGGGCAAGTGATTCACGGGAAGGCGGCCGCAGGGCCGCCTTTCTTGTGTGTGGTCGTGCCGGCCGCTGGCCGGCAACCCGATGATGCCTGGCGTGTTCACGAGGTTGCCGGCCAGCGGCCGGCACTACCCCTACGTCTACAGTCCTCAATCATGGCGAACTGTTGCGACGAGCGCGGCAATGCGGCAACGCGCATGGGGCGCTGCGGGGCGCGGCCATCATCGGTTCGGGCAGCTGCGCCTGCCCCGAGAGGCTTGCCCAGACCAGGGTGGTACCCAGTACCCCTGCCAGGTACGCCACCGACACCGCGCCGATCACCAGACCCGCCGCATGCTCCAGCCACGGAAGCAATCGGCAACACCCCTGTGCCCAGCGCGGATGGCTGCCGAGCCACGCCATCAGCAGGCCGAGCGACAGCGCGACGCCGCCCAGGCAGGCCACGTAAGCGGCCTTTGTACCCATGTCGGCAACGAGGCCGCTGACCAGGGCGGCAACCGCGAACTGCAGCGTCCAGTTGTTGATGCTGGCGAGCGCCAACAGGCATCCAGCCTCGGCGTGCGGCCAACGGGAGCGGGCCTTCAGGCCCCGGGGCATCTGCAGGGAAAGCGGAGAGAGGGAGGTCAGCCCGGCGTCGCGCAGGCACATGCCCGCCAGGCGCAGCAGCAGCAGGCAGCCCGCGCACTCCATCGCCAGCGTCCACAGGCCGCGGTTTCCCAGCATGCCCGCCGCAACGAAGGCCGTGGCGCAGATGGTGCCCGTACCGATGGCGATACCGAACGATGCGGCCATGGCGGCGTGCCCGCCCGCGCCCATCGCGGTGCGCAGGATCTTCGCGTGATTCGACGCAGGCAGGAGCATGGCGAAGCCGTACAGCACCGCGACGATGAAGAACTGCTGCACGAAAACCTGCCACCAAACTACAGAAAGTGCCGAGTGTGGGCTGCGGCGGACGCGCCGTATTGAACGCTATTGCGACAGGCGCGAATTACCGGCATCAGCCCAGCCACAGCGACACGGCGATCCACAGCGCCAGCGCAATCATCAGGAGTCCTGCGGCCCGTTCCAGCCAGGGCAGGGCACGCGCGAATCGACCCAGCACCCACGGGTGGCCAACCAGCGCGGCAACCAGCAGATCCCATAGCAGGACGATGCCGAACATCCACGCGCCATAGAAGAACTTCGTTGCGGCGCTGGCCTGCGGACCGTTGAGCATTGCCGCCAGCGTTGCGTAGAACAGCGCATTCTTCGGGTTCAGCAGCGCAGACAGGGCGCCCAGCCCGGCCGCCCTCCACCATCCGTGGGCACCACCCGCTCGCGATCCGTCGGCAGCTTCAGGTGCCTGCAACGTCGTCGAACCCGCATGGCGCAGAAACAGCGTGCCGAGGTACAGCAGGAACCCGCAGCCCGCCAACTGCACCGCAATGAACCCTGCGCTGCCTGCGCGCAGCATGGCCGTTCCGGTGAAAGCGGCCACGATGAAGACGCCATTGCCGAGGGCGATGCCTGCGCAGGCACCACTGGCAGTGCGCCATCCCGAGGTGATCGCGGTGCGTGCAACGAGGAAGAAGTCGGGGCCGGGTGAGAGCAGGGCGAGAAAATGTACGGTGGCGATGACCAGGAACTGTTCCATCGGGTCCGGCGGCGGCTGGCTGGGGCGCCAGTCTGGGGATGCGCCGGGCGACGGTATTGAACGTTATTGCAGGCTCAGCGCCGGTACTGGCCCGGGGTCGCACCGGCGTGGGCCTTGAAGACCCGCTGGAAATGGCTCTGGTCGGCAAAACCCAGCGCATGCGCGACCACGGCCAGTGCCTGCCCTTCGCACAGCCGCCGGCGGGCCTCCTGGATGCGCTGGTCGATCTGCCAGGCGTGCGGGGTCAGGCCCGTGGCGCGTCGGAAGGCGCGGATCAGCTGGTAGCGGCTCATGCCTGCCAGCGATGCCAGCTCCTGCAGGGCCGGGGTGTGTTCGAGCCGCTGGCGCAGGACGTCCATCACCGGCTGCAAGCGCTGCTGTAACGCGGCATCTTCAAGCGGGCCGGCGACGGCTACACCATCGTGTTCATCCAGATCGCCGACGAACGCGATCAGGGCCGCTTCCTTGACGCTGACCGGGTCGTCGGAGAACAGCGTCTCGTTGAGCTGGCAGTACTGCTGGTAGCGCGGGCGATGGTTGGAAATCCGGATCGGTTCCTGCTGCCAGTCGGGTTCGGGCAGGTCCTCATACTCGGCGCGGACCTCGGCCATCCAGCGTGGGTCCAGATGCAGCATCTGGTAGCTCCAGACCTGGCCGGGCAGGGGGTTGCAGGCGTGCACGCGGCCTGCTGGCACGCCGACCAGACTGCCGGGCTGCAGCAGGCGCGGCCCTTCCGTGGCGCCGGTGAACAGGCTGCTGCCGGCGTCGACGGCGCCGATCGAGAAGGTGTCATGGCTGTGCGGGCGATGGCAGGCGAGGCTGTCGCACGCCCGTCGGCTTTCGACGAAGGGCATGCGCGGGTCACGCCAGAATTCGGTGGCAGAGCGCATGCAGCGGTTCCGGGATGCAGGGGCAACGCCCGCATGGTGCCATGTTCGGGGCAGGGCGCGTCGAGGGTGTCTGCGCGATAATGCCGCCATGAGCATCCAAGAGCTTTCCCCCGCGCAGGCACGCGAGCGCCTGGCCCATGGCGCGGTGCTGATCGATGTGCGCGAAGCGCACGAACGGGCCGGCGGGATGGCCGAGGGCGCGCGAGGCGTGGCCAAGGGCGAGCTGCAGGCCGACCCGACCGCACACCTGCCGCGGCACGACCAGGAGATCCTGCTGATCTGCCAGAGCGGCAAGCGCTCGGCCGATGCCGCGCAGTTCCTGCTGCAGGCCGGCTACACAAACGTCGCTTCCGTGACGGGCGGCACCGTGGCCTGGCGCGAGCAGTCGCTGCCGCTGGTGCAGCCGCTGGCCAGCGCCGCCGACCGCGACTTCTACGACCGCTATTCGCGCCACCTGCTGTTGCCGCAGGTGGGCGAGGCCGGCCAGCGCCGGCTGCAGCAGTCGCGCGTGCTGGTGCTGGGCGCGGGTGGGCTGGGCGCGCCGGCGGGCTTCTATCTGGCCGCCGCCGGGGTAGGGCACCTGCGCTTCGCCGACCACGACCGCGTGGAGCGCAGCAACCTGCACCGGCAGATCGTGCATACCGAAGCCAGCGTGGGCCAGCTCAAGGTCGATTCGGCGCGTGAGCGGCTGCTGGCGCTCAACCCCTCGATCAAGGTCGAGGCGGTGCCGGAGCGGGTCACCTCCGAGAACGTGGATGCGTTGCTTGAGGGCGTGGACGTGGTGCTGGACGGCTCGGACAACTTCCCGCTGCGCTACCTGCTCAACGACGCCTGCATCAAGCACGCCACGCCGCTGGTGTATGCCGCCATCGAGCGCTTTGATGGCCAGGTAAGCGTGTTTGACGCTGGCCGCCAGCGCGGCGTGGCGCCGTGCTACCGCTGCCTGTTCCCCGAGCCACCGCCGCCGGAGTTTGCGCCGAACTGTTCCGAGGCCGGTGTGCTGGGCGTGCTGCCGGGATTGGCTGGTGTGCTGCAGGCCACCGAAGTGCTGAAGCTGCTGCTGGGCATCGGCGAGCCGCTGGTGGGGCGCCTACTGCGCTTCGACGCTCTGGGCATGCGCTTCCGCGAGACCGGCATCCGTCCGGACCCGCACTGCCCGGTGTGCGCGCCGGACGTGCCATTCCCGGGGTATATCGATTACGCCGCGTTCTGCCGGGGTGGGTGAGGCTGGCCGGGGAATGCCTTGGTAGATGCCGACCTTGGTCGGCGTTTTCGTGCCAACCAAGGTTGGCACCTACCGAAGCGGGTGCATGGTGGCACCCAACGACGCGGATGCATGGTTTCGGGATGATGCTGGGGGTAGCTCCCCACATCGTTCCACCTCCAAGACAATCCGGCGCAACATGCGTGCTATTGCCGTCATCGGCATTGCTCTATTGTTGAACCCGATTCTGGATCTTGGGGAACACACCGCATGGCGGTAGAAGCAGCGACCAGCGAGCTGGTCAAGGTCGTCGCCCTGTTGGGCGCGGCGGTGGTGATGGTGCCTTTGTTCCGCCGGGCCGGCCTGGGCTCGGTGCTGGGCTACTTCGCCGCTGGCCTGGCGATCGGACCGTTCGGGCTGGGCTGGTTCTCCGACCCGCAGGCCATCCTGCATACCGCCGAGCTCGGCGTGGTGATGTTCCTGTTCGTGATCGGCCTGGAAATGCGGCCCTCGCACCTGTGGAGCCTGCGCAAGGAAATCTTCGGGCTGGGCACGCTGCAGATCGTCACCTGTGCGCTGGTGCTGACCAGCATCGCCAAGCTGTTCGGCCTGCCGTGGCAGGTGGCCTTCATCGGCGCCACCGGCTTCGTGCTGACCTCCACTGCGGTGGTGATGCAGCTGCTGGCCGAACGCGGTGACATCGCGCTGCCGTCGGGGCAGAAGATCGTCTCCATCCTGCTGTTCGAAGACCTGCTGATCGTGCCGTTGCTGGCGCTGGTGGCCTGGATGGGCCCGAGCGCGGGCAGCGCCGATGGCGAGGGTTCGCGTTGGCTGTCGGTGGCGATCGGCGTCGGCGCCATCGTTGGCCTGGTGCTGGTCGGCCGCTTCCTGCTCAACCCACTGTTCCGCGTGCTGGCCGAGTCGAAGGCGCGCGAGGTGATGACCGCCGCCGCGTTGCTGGTGGTGCTGGGCGCTGCGCTGCTGATGCAGCTGTCCGGCCTGTCGATGGCGATGGGCGCATTTCTGGCCGGCGTGCTGCTGAGCGAATCGACCTTCCGCCACCAGATCGAAGCCGATATCGAGCCGTTCCGCGGCATCCTGCTCGGCCTGTTCTTCCTCAGCGTGGGCATGGCGCTGGACCTGGGCGTGGTGGCTGGCAACTGGCAGCTGATCCTCGGCCTGGTGCTGGCGTTGATGGCGGCCAAGGCGCTGTGCATCTACGTGGTCGCGCGCATCATGGGCAGCGACCACGCGCAGGCGCTGGATCGGGGCGTGCTGATGGCGCAGGGCGGCGAGTTTGCCTTCGTGCTGTTCTCTGCCGCCGCATCGGCCGGCGTGATCAACCTGGAGATCAATGCCAACTTCACCGCCGTGGTGGTGCTGTCGATGGCGCTGACCCCGCAGGTGGTGCTGCTCTACAAGCGCGTGGCGCCGAAGCCGACGGTGAACATGGACGGCGTGGACGAGGCCGATGGCCTCTCCGGCAGCGTGCTGCTGATCGGCTTCGGTCGCTTCGGCCAGGTCGCCAGCCAGTCGCTGCTGGCGCGCGACGTGGACGTGACCATCATCGACAACGACGTGGAGATGATCCAGAGCGCCGCGCGTTTCGGTTTCAAGATCTACTACGGCGACGGTACGCGACTGGACGTGCTGCATGCCTCGGGCGCGGCCACCGCACGTGCGATTGCGGTGTGCGTAGACAAGGCCGAGGCCGCCGACCGCATCGTTGAACTGGTGGCACACGAGTTCCCCCAGGCCAAGCTGATGGTGCGCTCGTTCGACCGCGAGCATTCGCTGCGGCTGATCCATGCCGGTGTCGATTTCCAGATCCGCGAGACGTTTGAATCGGCAGTGTTGTTCGGCCAGGCCGCGCTGGTGGAGCTGGGTGCGGATGAGGACGACGCGATCGAGATTGCCGAGCAGATCCGTCGCCGCGATGCCGAGCGTTTCGAGCTGGAGATTGCCGGTGGTGGTCTGAATGCCGGCGCCAAGATGGTGTTCGGCAACTCCGGCCAGGGCGTACCGACGCCGACGCCGTTCACCGCGCCGAAGCGGGCGAGCAAGACGTTGAACCCGCAGGACGTGCCGGAAGAGGAAGAGTAAAGCCCGGTCGTGCCGGCCGCTGGCCGGCAGATACGGAAACGTTTCGACGTCATGAGGTTGCCGGCCAGCGGCCGGCACTACCCGTGTGGGGAATTGCCGAAGCCGGTGGTTGGTAGTGCCGGCCGCTGGCCGGCAGATACGGAAACGTTCCGACGTCATGAGGTTGCCGGCCAGCGGCCGGCACTACCGTGTGGGAATTGCCGAAGCCGGTGGTTGGTCGTGCCGGCC